>DAIOXA010000023.1:12956-13770 GCA_036758185.1 Bacillota bacterium | reverse complement strand
CGGGGCGGAGTGGAGTTGGCCAATCAATACAAGTTGCCTCCGGTGATCAAGGACATCATCCAGCAGCACCATGGCGATACCCTCATCGGCTTCTTTTACCACAGGGCCATGGCCGAGCGGGGCAGTAAAGATCATCTCCTAGAATCTAAATTCCGCTATGATGGACCCAAGCCCCAGTTCAAAGAGGCGGGAATTATTATGCTGGCCGATTCTGTCGAAGCGGCGGTACGTTCGCTATCCCAGCCCAACCAATTCCGCATCCAGAATATGGTGGCCAGAATCGTTCAAGATAAATTGTCCGATGGGCAATTGGATCAATGTGACTTGACCCTAAAGGACTTGAGTTTGATCTCGGAAGCCTTCGTCCGGGTGATGACAGGCATATATCACAAGCGCATTGCCTATCCCACTGAGCAGGATTTAGCAAAGCTTGGATCGTAAGGGGAATAAGTAAATGGAACTGTCATTATGGTATGAAGCAGATATTCCTCTCCTGCATAAAGAGACCATGACAGCCCTGCTGGAAAGAATAGGCCCTTCTGTTATCCAATCAGTAGCAGGGCCGGTGGCTGGTGAAAACTATCACATCATCCTCACCTCCCAGGAGTTTATCCGCCAGCTTAATAGGGATTTCCGCCAGCGGGACTGTGTTACCGATGTCTTGAGCTTCCCCTTGGGCAGCGGTGATGAGATCACCGGAGAAATCTATATCTGTTGGGAGAGGGTTAACTCCCAAGCCGTTGAATATGAGCATTCTTGGCAGCGTGAATTCTCTTACCTCCTGATCCACGGCATTCTGCACCTGTTAGGCTAC
>DAIOXA010000023.1:12694-12946 GCA_036758185.1 Bacillota bacterium | reverse complement strand
GGGGATGGGCCCAATCCCGCCATGCGGAATATGGAAGAGACGATTCTTGAAAAGATAGAAATGGGGAGGTAGGCCCTTGCGCGCTAAATCTCTATGGCAAAGTTTTAAGTATGCCGGTCAGGGTATTGCCTACAGTTTTGTAACCCAGCGCAATTTCCGCATCCACTGCCTGGCCGCTGCGCTACTGATTTTCAGCCTCTTTGTTCTGGACTTTACCCCTTGGGAAATACTATTCCTGCTCTCGGCGGCCTT
>DAIOXA010000023.1:11659-12684 GCA_036758185.1 Bacillota bacterium | reverse complement strand
GTCCTCATTGCTGAACTCATCAATACTGCCATTGAAAAGGCCATCGATCTGTACACTTCCGCGTACCACCCCCTGGCGAAAACCGCAAAAAATTGCGCGGCAGCCGCAGTACTTATGGCTGCCTTGTATGCTGTCTTGGTGGCCCTTCTTATCTTTGCACCGAGGTTAATATTAAGGAGGTAAAGTATGCGCCGTGAAATTCGCTTGCTCTACATCTTTATGGGACTGGCATTGGTGCTCAGCACCCTATTGGTAGTTAATTCCCTGGGGCTGATTCAATTTCGGGGGGGAGAGTTTCAAACGACAAAGAAATATGCCTTGAGCTTACTAACGCACAACCTCAGACTTGCCCAGGATTTAGGAGTACCGCAAAGTGATACCCGTGTCAATTTGGCTTACCGCCGCCTGGAGGATTCAGTTTCCAGAGCCGCCACTCCGGAAGAGCTGTACCATTTGGTCTTGACAGAGATGAATACGTTTGAACAGACTATTCGGGAACAGGCGCTCTTTAATCTCACCAACTGGTTGGACTGGGTGATCAACCAGGATCCCAATTTGGCAGCGATAGAGGAACCCACCGAAGTAAAAATTAGCTTTCTGGCAGATAAAAGTGTAGCCATCGAAGGTGGAGACTTCTTGAGTGAAGAAACCATTGCCACCATCACAACCCACACACTACCCTCGGAATTGGGTTTTCAGTCGGTTCCCATCGCCGTGGAGCTGGTGGAAGGCATGGTAATGACTCGAGTCAAAGAACCTTTGATCGAACAAGATCCCATTTCACACATGCAGAATCAGTATAAATTCCTTGAACAAGAATACAACAATTTGCGAGCTGTGGCAGGTTATTCTGAAATGATTGGTTCCGGTCTGATTATTTCCCTCATGGATGCCGAGGATGACCAGATCTATGATGAAAACAACATCATTCACGATTTCGATGTCCAGGAGGTCGTGCACTTTTTGTATGCCAGCGGGGCCCAGGGCATTTCGGTGGGTGAGCGCCGCCTAGTAGCCAATAGTTC
>DAIOXA010000023.1:6339-11649 GCA_036758185.1 Bacillota bacterium | reverse complement strand
GTGTCGGGGGTCCGATATTGGTCAATTATGATCCCATACCTGTAAAGCCTCTGGTTATTAAGGCTGTAGGAGACCCACAGGAGATGTTGGAGTATCTAGAGCCCCTTTTCAGTTACTATGTTTCGACCCGCAAATTGCGGGTTGAGGTGGAGTCAGTTTCTGATTTGCGCTTGCCTGGCAAGCCCCTGCATTAGAAAGGGTGAAAGGGATGGATAAGAGGAATACGCGCATCTTGCAGATTTTTGTAGCCGTTATTTTGATGACTAACCTATTCCTGGCTGCAACCCAAGTAGATTGGGCTAAAATGGGAGATCGGCCGGATTTGGACTACTCCAAGGACTTTGCAAATGAAGTCGTCTTAGCAATGCAAGAATTAGCCGCAGAACTGGGTATCGCCGAAAGAACCAATATCAAGCAGGCCTTGGCCAAACTTCATTATGATGTGTATTTGGCAGCAAATAACAGAGAATTGGCCGAAATAATCCAGACCACTGCCAGTGATACACGGGGTTTAATAATTTCTGAATATGTTAACTTCAGCGCCGAGCAAGTGTTAAAGATTCTCAATGAGGCGCCGGAGGTTCAGACTGCTTCCGCCAAGACTGTCATTCAAGTTGTTCCACTCCTGGAAGGAGGTTATCGAGTGGGGGAGCCCAATGGACTTGACCCCAGTTCCCTTACAGAACTCAGCAAATTGGACACTTTGTTTTCTATAGATACCTTCCAGGATAATTATGATGGTTACCTTGCGCTGGCATCTCTACAGATAGAAATTGAGGAGGGCATAGCGAAGAGGGCTATCCCCCAGAATGACCAAGATACCATCAAGTACTGGGAGCGGGAAATCCAAAACCTGCGCATCGAATATAGCAGGATCGCCAAATTGGCAGGCGCGGCTGAGGCTGCAGGTCCTGGTATTACTGTTACCCTCTACAAATACTTTCCCCTGGGCGCCAGTGATTTGCGCATAATCGTCAGTGAATTTAATTCAGCTGGGGCTACTGCTATCTCTGTCAACGGACATCGTCTAGCTGTCAATAGCCACATCATCGACGATAATGCCGGTATCTCTGTCGACGGCATCGTGATTACGACTGATCCTGTGGAAATCGTGGCCCTGGGAGACCCCCAGACCCTAGTTAGTGGCGTTGACCTGCTCTTTACTGTGGTTTTTAGGGATATGTTTTATTACACCATGGATAGTCATGAACACCTTGTCCTTCCTGGCAAAGTAATTCAATAGGGGGAGATGCAGTGGAAAAAAACTTGAGGGAAGAATTAGTTCGCCAGGCCATGGCCGCCAGGGAATTTGCCTATGTTCCCTATTCCAATTACCGGGTGGGTGCAGCTGTCGTCAGCAACGAGGGTAAGATATATAGTGGCTGTAATATCGAAAACGCCTCCTATGGCTTGACAAATTGCGCCGAAAGGACTGCTCTGTTCAACGCAATTTCCCAGGGGGACAAATCCTTTGCTGGTCTGGCTGTGGCTGTGGACGGCAAACTGCCAGCTTCGCCTTGTGGCGCCTGCCGCCAAGTTATCAGGGAATTCTTTGCCGACGACACCGAGATCATCCTCCTGAGTGAAGAGGGCGAGGCTATTGTCACATCCATTAAAGAGCTATTACCAGGAGCTTTTACCGATAAGTACATGTAGCGAGGAGATGTAAACAATCAAGAGTGGTTTTGTTGCTGTTATTGGCTTGGCAAATGTAGGGAAATCCACCATTATCAACCGCCTTGTTGGCGAACCGCTACTCATCATTTCTGATAAACGGCAGACCACCCGTAAGGGCATTCGCTGCATCCTTACCGGCGAGGACTACCAAATGATTTTGGTAGATACTCCTGGATTGCACCAACCCAAGAACAAACTGGGCGAGTTCATGATAAGAGAAGTCAAGAACGCCGTGGAAAACAGCGATGTGGTGCTGTACTTGTTGGATGCCACCCGCCCAGAACCCGTTATAGAGGGGACAGGCAACAAGCCCGTTGTCTTGGCCCTGAACAAGGTTGATTTGCTCTCTCCCGAAGCCTGCCAAGTCCTGGTGGCAAAACTTCAAGGGGATCCCCGCTTTAATGCAGTAGTCCCCGTTTCTTCCCGAGAAAATTTAAATTTGGATTTGCTGGTGGAAACCCTCAAGGGCTACCTACCCCAGGGAGAGCTGCTTTATCCCGAGGATCAGCTCATGGACAGCGACTACAGGTTTTTGGCGTCGGAACTCATTAGGGAACAAGCTCTGCTGCATTTGGAAGAGGAAGTACCCCACGGCATCGCCATAGATATCGAAGACTTTAGCGAAGGCGATGACCAAGGGACGATTTCCGCCAGTCTAATTGTCGAGCGTGAATCCCATAAGGGGATTGTAATTGGCAGAGGGGGAAGCATGCTCAAAAAAATAGGCCGGGGCGCCCGCCTGCAAATTCAGGACCTGCTGGGTAAACAGGTTCATCTAAAGTTATGGGTTAAGGTTAGAAAGAACTGGCGTAAAGACCCCAATCAATTAAAATGGCTGGGGTACAAATAAATGCGTTTAGAAAAATTAATGGGTTTTGTCATTTACGCCTTTCCCTTGGGGGAAGCCGACCAAATTATTACCTGCTTTACCAGTGCAGGCAATCTTGTCAAGTTTGTGGCCAAGGGTAGCCGCAAAGTCAAGAGTCGCTTTGCCGCTTCGGTGCAGCTCTTTAACCTGGGGGAATATGTAATTTACAGGGGAAAGGGGCTGCCCTATTTGCGCCAGGCAGATATTGTTGACAGCTTCTTGCCCATTCGTCGGGATTGGAGCAAGAGCGGCGCTGCCTTTGCCGTCATGGAACTATGTCGCATCCTCCTAGGGGAAGAGGCCGGTGAAACCGATGCCTTTAAATTGACCTTAGCTTATATGCATCATCTTAAGGAAGGGGATTACTCTTCACTGACCTTTGATGCCTTTCGCTTGCAATTTGTAGCCAGCCTCGGCTATTCAATGTCCTTTAACCATTGCGCCCTTTGCGGCCAGGCTTGCCAGGCCGGTTCCTTGGCCTGGATAGATGGGGGCTTGGTCTGCCCCCAATGCCATTCTCCCGGGACCAAGGCAATTGGCAGGCGTCCTCTGGCCCTTTTGACAGCTCTTAAGACAGGAGGATTCGCTGAGGTCGACGGCCTGGCGGTGGATAAATCCCTGGAAGAGTCCTGCGCCAAGGTTGTGGACAATTTAATATTTTGGCTCAGCGAGGGAAAGACTAAAACACAGGCTTTCCGGAGTCTGTTTGAAGACGGCTAAATATAGGAGCGTGCAAATTGAACCTACTTGTAGAACTTCGCTTTAACGGCTTGACTTACCGTCAGACCTTAAAAGCCTATGATCTGGCGACAACGGTATTAAATACGGAATTAACCTCTTTTAATCCAGGATTCCGCAAGCTGGAGATTTTTTTCAGCAAGATCAGGCTGGTACTCTGGCTGAAATTGGGGGGTGAAGATGAGAATCGTTCCTACGCCAAAGATAAGCTAGTTCAGGCTGTGACGGTATTGCTTCAGCGGCTAAAGGCAGTCCTGCCCGAGGTATGGACCGACATAGCTAGCTTGGTGGTGTTGCTGAATAAGGAGGTATTGCCAGTGACCTTCGATTCCCTGCAGTCTGGGCAAGAGACCATGGCTGGAGGGATAATCTTTGCCCAAGATACTCAGCACTATTGGCGAGAAATGGCAAGAAATAAAGTCCTTATCGACAATGGCCAGCGGGAAAAGGCCATTAGGCACTTGTTGGCTGTAGCGGCAGCGAAGGCAGGAGGAGAGGTAGTATCATCCCACATCATGAATGAAGTTGTGGTGGCCAACGAGACTCCGGTGTTAAGAGTCCTGAATATTAAAACTGAGTACATGGAATTACCCAAAGAACTCCTCACTCTGATTCTAGAGAGTTACCTTTGCTTTGGGGTCGCTGGACCCGAGGGCGTCCTCCTTCCTGTGGCCCTGTATATCGCAAACAGGGATGACGAAGCCCCGGATCTCAATGCTTCATTGGCCGAAGCCACCCAAATTCTAGAGGCCGACCTGACCCTGACGGCAGAGGAGCGCCGAAACCTCTTGGCGGAGACGTGTTACCTCAGTGGGTTGGGAAGTTACTTGGACAAACAGCAGCGCTTACAAAAGATAGCCCTGACCATTGCCGACCACATTGATGCCGGGAAAAATGTGTGTACGCTGGCCCGCCAGGCCTCAGAACTAGCCAAGATTGACTTGACCACCGACATCTGTCAACTTTATCCCGAGTTTCGCGGCCACATGGGAGCTATTATTGCCGCAAGGGAAGGAGTCCCCCAAATGGTGGCGGCGGCCATTGTCGAACATTGGCGCCCTGACAAGTGCTCACCAGCGCTTCCCCACACCTTGGTGGGGGCGCTTTTAGGGATTGCCGACAGGTTGGATGCCATCTGCGGGCACTATTACCAATCTGAGTTCAAACTCTCCCATTACCGCTGTGTCAAGACGTGGTTCGATGAAATTATCTCCATCCTGGACAGTGTGGCCTTGGATCTTTCCCTGACCGGTCTATTAAAGTTTTCCCTGTCCCTCTACGAGTCCCAGGGCTTGGTCCCTTGGCGGGAAAAGGACTTGGCACACCTTCTGAAGGTCTTTGCCGACCGGCTCTACTATTACTTGCTGGAGAAAGACTTTCCCGAAAACGTAGCCAATGCTTTGACGGTGATCATGCCCGACAATGTCTATACCAGCTTACAAAAGGCGGCGGTACTGACGGAGGCTAGAAATGAAAAGAATAGTGAAAGCTGTGCTGAAGTCTGCAAACTCCTGGACAGAACCATCGCCCGGGAATATTCCTATGATCAGGCAGCCCGAGAATTTTTGGAAGCGCAGGAGGAAAAGGATCTCTATGAGGTATATTTAATTGCCAAGGAGGATATCCACCTATGCCTCGATGCCCGGAAATTCTCCGATGTGCTGGCCCGTTTGGCGAAGTTTAAGACCCCCTTGTTACGCTTTGTCAATTCTGTCGACCTGGACACCCAAGACAAGCCGGTTCAGTATAACCGTCTCAGCTTGCTGGCAGAGATTCGGGAACTCTATCATTCCTTTGCCGATTTTAGTATGTTATAGAAGTACATACTTCGGGGGGAGTTAATATGATTCAATGGCTGGACAAAATTGAGGTCTTCTTAATCAAGGCCTTCCTGGTCCTGACTCTGGTGCTGGTGATCTGCCAATTCATCGCCCTGCATCCTGCCCTGGCCGATATCTTTGTACTCATCAATCGTCTGGAGGGCGTCCTCTATGGGGGCATGCAATGAAGGCGAGCTAGGGCCGCGG
>DAIOXA010000023.1:4520-6329 GCA_036758185.1 Bacillota bacterium | reverse complement strand
CTGCGCTTTTCTGCGTTAATGCAGGGTTTTGGGAGGGTAATGTCGAATTTGTATTAGTCAGGGCTAAGAGGGGGAGGGTAATGGCGCTGAATACTGTGTCGATTGTATTTGATGGACCTGCCGGTGTCGGCAAGAGCACCATTGCCAAGGCCATAGCCCGCAAACTTGGCTTTGCCTACATAGATACTGGCGCAATGTATCGAGCTGTCACCCTCTTCGCATTAGAGCAGGGCATCCCCATTGGGGCAAAATGTCAAGACGCCCTGCTGGATCTGGTTCAGGGCGAAGAATTCCAGTTTGTCTTTACGGGAGACAAGTTGCTCATTTATTTTGGCCAGAGGGATATCACCACCGCAGTGCGCAGCCTGGAAGTGACGCAGCACGTTTCCCAAGTGGCTACCCTTCCCGCAGTCCGGGAGGGACTACGAGACATTCAGAGGTGGATGGCGGCCAACATCGCTGTCGTCATGGAGGGTCGGGATATCGGGACGGTGGTCTTGCCCAATGCCACCTATAAGTTCTTCCTCACGGCTTCAGTGGAGGTCAGGGCCCAGCGCAGATTCTTGGAGCTCAGCGGACAAAGGGTGGCCGCCGACTTTGAGAACATCTGCAAAAGTATACAGGATCGGGATTTCTTGGATTCATCCCGGACCCACTCGCCCTTGCGCATGGCCGCCGATGCCATCGAAATCGATACCTCATCCCTCAGTATCCAAGAGGTCATCGAGACCATACTGTCCTATATTAAGTAGTTTTGTCAAATGAGGGCAAATGATATATAATATATGAGTTATGACAGGCGGGAGATTCCATGGATGTCATTGTATCTAAATATGCGGGGTTCTGCCCCGGAGTAAAAAGGGCGACAGAAATTGCCCTCAAGGAAGCGGAAAATCACCCCGTCGCCACCTACGGACCCCTCGTGCACAATGCAGAAGTAGTGGAAGCACTGGCCAATCAAGGGGTAAGCGCAATCGAAGATTTAGAAGGGGGCTTTCCAGACACCATAGTCATCAGGTCCCATGGAGTCAGTCCAGCCGAAATGGAAAAACTCCTGGCTACCGGCAAGTACATTGTCGATGCAACCTGTCCCCATGTCAGTCACATCCACAGACTAGCTGATTCCGTGGGCCAACGGCGCCTAGTCATAATTGGCGATCCCCATCATCCTGAAGTACGGGGAATTGCGGGCTGGGCCAGGTCTGGCTATTCGGTTGTTCCTAGTCCTCAGGCCGCCTTGTCGGTAGCGACAGACTTGCCGGTGACCGTAGTGGTACAGACAACATTTCAAGAGGACAAATTTGCCGATATTTTGGAAATACTAAAGGATAAGTTTCAAGATATAGAGGTACACAATACCATCTGCCCTGCCACCCGCCAGCGCCAACAGGAGGTGGCGGAAATCAGCCGCAAGGTTGACGTGATGCTGGTCGTGGGCGGCATACATAGTGCCAACACGCAAAAGCTCGTCAATATTTGTTTGCAATCCGGTGTCGATACACATCATATACAATCCAGTACTGATGTAAATCCCAGCTGGTTCCACGGTGTCAACACAGTGGGGATAGCAGCAGGAGCTTCGACTCCGGAATGGATTATAAGGGAGGTAGTTGAAATGGTCATGGAAACTAACAATGAGGGCATCGAAGAGGTAAAGGAGGACACCGAGGAAGTTCTAGAAGGGCAAAACGAAGTTCTGGAAGAGCAAGAGGAAATTCTAGAACAGCAAGACGAAATACTAGAACAGCAAAGCAAACCCCTGGCGGTTGGCGATATAGTCGTTGGCAAAGTTGTTCAAGTTAATCCAGA
>DAIOXA010000023.1:0-4495 GCA_036758185.1 Bacillota bacterium | reverse complement strand
CGGCCACAAGATGGAAGGGCTCGTCCGTAAGGACGAACTCTCCTTCCGCAAGGTGGAAGACTGCGCTGAACTGGTTTCTGTAGGGGACGACTTGGAAGCCGAGGTCACCCGACTTACCGACGATCTCTTGGAACTCTCGGCCCGCAAAGCCGCCCAGGGCAAGTCATGGAAAACAGTCAAGGAAGCCTTTGAAAATCAGACTCCCGTCTCCGGCAAGGTGGTGGAAGTTGTCAAGGGCGGGCTTATTGTCGACTTGGGACTCCGGGGATTTATGCCGGCATCCCTAGTGGACCTGCGCTTTGTCGAGGACCTCAGTCAGTTTGTCGGGCAGGAAGTCACCGTCCAGGTTATTGAATTAGAGAGGCGCCGCAACAAGGTAATAGTATCCCGCAAGGCGCATTTGATGCAGGAGACTGAAGCCCAGAAGGCAGAAACCCTGGCTAACCTTGAAGAGGGCACTACTATTAAGGGCATTGTGCGCAGATTAACCAACTTCGGCGCCTTTGTCGACATCGGGGGTATTGATGGCCTTGTCCATATTTCTGAACTTGCCCATCATCGGGTAGAAAATCCCAGTGAAGTCCTCAGCGAAAACCAAGAGATTGATGTTTATGTCCTCAAGGTCGACAAAGATAATGAGCGAGTTTCTCTGAGCCTTAAGCAGATCCTTCCCGACCCCTGGACAGAAATCTCATCAAAGTTCAAGGCCGGGGATGTGGTAGACGGCAAGGTGGTCCGTTTGGCGGACTTTGGCGCCTTTGTCGAATTGATTCCCGGAGTCGACGGCCTGGTTCACGTATCCCAGATTTCTGAAGAACATGTCGAGAAGCCGGATGATGTCCTCAACGTCGATGAAGAGATCAAGGTCAAGATTCTCGACATCGACACTCAGGCAAAGCGCGTCAGCCTGAGCATGCGGGATGCCATGCGAACAGGTAAAAAACCTGCCAAAGAAGAGCGTCCCCTAGATACTTCCATCGGCGCTACCATCGGTGAACGCCTGGGCAACCTCTTTGAAAACACTGAGGATGAATCTTAGATTTCGCCGCAAAAAAGAACATCTGCTCCTTGCCGTGCAAGGATCCAGGTGTTCTTTTGTTAACTGCTATGACGACATCGTCCTTCCCCATAACTGCCTGACGGAGGTCAATCCCAGTGAGGTAGACTTGCACTCGGATCTGTGTGGGTACAGGACTAACGCGCCAGTCTACATCAACGCCATCACTGGCGGCGCCCTAGTCTCGGAGTATGTCAACCGCAGTCTGGCAAAAGTAGCGACAAGCTTAAATATCCCCATGGCCGTGGGTTCACAGAGGGCCGCTCTTAAGAGCCCGGGACTTCGCTTTACCTACCAGGTCGTGCGAAAATGCAATCCCCAAGGCCTGATCTGCGCCAACCTCAGTGCCCAAGCCACTGTGCAGCAGGCCCGGCAGGCAGTAGAAATGCTGGAGGCCCAGATCCTTCAGCTTCACCTCAACCCCGCCCAAGAGTTAATCATGCCCGAAGGAGAGAGTCTCACTCCGGGACTAATCGATAACATCGCCGACCTTTGCGCCGCCCTGACTGTGCCTGTACAGGTCAAAGAAGTGGGGTTTGGCCTCAGCGCCCCCCAAGCCCAAACTCTTTTCCAAGCCGGCGTAAAGACGGTGGATGTCAGCGGCAATGGTGGCACCAATTTCGCCCTCATCGAGGGCAGGCGCAATGATGGGACTTGGTGGAAACCATTTACCCGTTGGGGACTGCCCACGCCCTTTTGTGTTGCTGATATCAAAATAAATGTCCCGGAGGTGCAAGTAATTGCCTCGGGGGGCGTAGATGATGGCCTTAAGGCCTTAAAATGTCTGAGTTTAGGGGCGGACAATGTCGCTGTTGCGGGGCGTCTGCTAAGGGTCCTGTACCGCCAGGGTCCCCAAGGTGCAGAAGGGTACCTGCGCTCATTTATCAAACAAATTCGGGTGGGGATGGCCCTACTGGGTGTCAGGGATATCCGTCAAGTTCAATCAGTTCCCCTTCTGATCAGCGGGCGGTTGGGCCAGCTCCTGGCAGCTAGGGGCATTGACCCTACACAATATGCTAGGCGAGGTGGGTAACCTCGTTTTTTTATGGGAATACTGGCCCCGTGAATAGGGAAATGCTAATTAGGAGATATTTTCCTATCGGGGGTGAGGTATTGAGTCCATATTTATTGACTGGTTTGGGGGTCCTCATTTACCTGGGTCTGTTACAGAGGACCTTGGACAGAATGCGCTTGAGTGATCGGGCTGCTCTCATCATCATCGGGATCATGCTGGTGGGCGCCTATTTGCCAGCAATCCCCGTAGGGTTAGTGCGCATCAACCTTGGCAGCACCTTGGTTCCTTTGGGATTGGCAGTCTACTTAATTGGCACTGCTGGGACCGTTCAGGAACAGGTGCGGGCATTGTTGGCAATCGCCGCTTCTGCTGCTGCCGTATTGTTGTTGGACTGGGCGTTGCCCCAAGAGCCGGGGTCGATGTTTATTGAACCCCTCTATGCCTACGGACTGGCGGCGGGGATCATCGGTTACCTGGCCGGCCGCTCTCGGCGGTCGGCATTTATTGGAGGCATGCTAGGCATTCTCGTGGCGGATGTAATCGTCATTCTCGGCCAGCTACCCCTGCAGAGCACGTACCAGATCGGTGGCGGGATATTTGATTCGGCCCTGATTGCCGGCGTAATAGCAGTGGGAGTGGCGGAAATTTTCGGCGAGACCCGGGAACTGGTCAGCCCCGACCGGCGGGGAGACAACAAGGTAGCCTGGCTGGATGAAAAGCGGCGCCAAAAGAACAAGCAAAACAAGGGAAAATAGGGTATGACGGATTATTTCACTTCCATGGTGGTGACAACCCTCCTGGGCGGTATCTTGAGGTTGCTGATGCTCCGCTCCGATTACCGCCAGTATCCCACATATCCCCACGGCTATGTCTCTCATCTTTCCCTGGGGTTTATCGCTGCAGCCCTGGGAGCAGTGGCCTTGCCTGCCCTCTTGGAAGAGGAATTCGTGGCAGTTACCTTTCTGTCCCTGGCCGCTCAGCAGTTCCGCGACATCCGCAATATTGAGCGGGAGACACTGTCCCGGTTGGATAGTAACGAGCTTGTACCCCGAGGCAATCAGTTTATCGAGGGAATTGCCCGCACCTTCGAGGCAAGGAACTACTTGGTCATGGCAGCAACCTTGGTTCTTAGTGCCATCGATCTGTGGCTATTGGATGGCCTAGACCTTCCCCTGCGCATGGTAATTCTAAGTGTAATTACCGCGGCTATATTTTGGGGCCTTAGGGGCATCACCGAAGGAAAGAGAGTGGGGCATCTGGCGGAGATTAAAGAAGGAAAGGTCAACTTTCAGGGACCCAACGTTTTCGTCGATGATGTGCACTTTATGAACTTAGGTTTAGAGCAGGCCAAGGAAGAGTACTTGGACAAAGCCCTGGGGCTGATCTTCGAGCCCAAGACTATAGACGCTTCGGCCACCTTAGCCAATATCGGCCAGCGCCAGGCCATCGTGCACATATGCGCCAAATTGTTGGGCATCTATAAGGATGTCGATTCCCCTGAATTTACTCCCCTCATGCGCCGGGATATAAAGTCTGGCAAGTTGGGGTTGCTGATTATCCCTGCCACCCGGGATCTAGAATCCTTGTTGGAAGCTGTGCAAAAGGTTCCAGTTCTTGAGGGGTCTGTATCCCGTCCCAGCAGATCAGCAGCCGGTAGGGAGCGTGATGATTATGACGGTAGGCCTGACTAAGATCGTTCTTGCTTCGGTGGTTCTACCTGAAGCTAAGGATCTAATCCTTTCCGGCGGAACCGGTCCTATCTTTATAGCTCGGGATAGCGACGAGCAGCAGAGAATAGCCATGTACATATCCAGGATTTGTGAAGGAGTCATCCACGATTTGGAGAATGGAATTCTCATCATCGTCCGACATTGACTGGGCAATCATAAAATTCGACAAAATATAAGATAAGTCGGTGATAACATCATTAATGCCTATATATATCACTGTTACGGCGGATCCCATTCTTCGGTAACAGCAGCCGCCCTCCATGTGGGCTTGCTGGACCCGAATACCACACCATCACGGCAGGTTCTCCTAAGCTTGCCCTATTTTGATACGCAAAATTCCCAAGACCACGGTATCCTGCAATTTGTCGGCGAGGATGAAAAGGGGAACTTGGTCTTTTCCGTTGGCCTTGAGACTGCCGCAGAGCAGGTAATCAGAGCCATAAAAACCTTGCTGGCGATTGCCAAGACCCAAGGGCCTCGGTTAGTCTTCATCGCCACCATGCCCACTGTCAACACATGGATGAGGCTGGGCGGTGTTACCTCTAGGGTTTTTGGCCTCAAGGGGATTGGACGCCCCTTGGTGACCCATGGCGCCAGAAAAGCCTATCCCACCATCGTCCAGCTGGTGCAAAGAGTCAAGGGGAGGGAAGGGGAGGAGTAGATTGATTTACTTTTATCATTGCTATCTGGGCG
>DAIOXA010000022.1:12682-13927 GCA_036758185.1 Bacillota bacterium | reverse complement strand
GTGGTCTTTATCTCCAAGAACTGGAAGATTGCCATGGCGCCCTTGGTCTTTATGCTGGTCCTATTTATATCGGTTCCCTCGCTGTCTGGATCCGTCAGCGTCCTGGTTCCGGTGGGGGCGGTCATAGCCCTGGTGGCTGCTAGACTGATGTACAAGAAGCGATTGCTGGGATAATCTGAGTACTCTGGGTGCACTAGCATAGTATAGGGGGTATAGTATGGCATATTTTATCGGTGTAGTATTGGGCATTATCCTGATCTTAGTAGTACGGGCCCTGCTTTTCCGTCCCTATCCCCAGGTAGAGGTCCCGCCCTTTGCCGTGGAAGTGGACAGGGACAGGGCGGTGGAGAATTTGGCCAGCATGGTGCGCTGCCGGACGGTAAGTAACGATGACCATACTCTGGAGGATGAGGCTGAGTTCGATAAGTTTCGGGAATTGCTTGGGGACAGCTATCCCCTGGCGCACCAGCGCTGTGAATTCCGGCGGATTGGCCGTACGGGATTGCTCTATCGCTGGCCGGGTAAGAGTAGCATAAGCCCCACGGTATACATGGCCCATTACGATGTCGTTCCCGCTGCAGAGGAGGACTGGGAGCATCCGCCCTTCGCCGGGGTCATCAGGGATGGTTATTTGTGGGGTCGGGGCGCCTTGGATACCAAGGGGACGCTGTGCGCAATTATGGAAGGGGCAGAGCACCTGCTGGCCCAGGGGTTTGTACCTGCCAATGACATCTATCTCTCCTTTGCCGGGGATGAAGAGGTCAATGGCGCCGGGGCAGCCGACATTGTCGACTACCTCCTGGAACAGGGAGTGCGGCCACAAATGGTCTTGGATGAAGGCGGCGCCATTGTGGAGGGGGCTGTGCCTGGGGTGTCAGGAAAGTATGCCCTGGTGGGAACGGGAGAGAAGGGCAAACTGCACCTGCGCCTGAGCTATAAGAGCAAAGGTGGTCATGCTTCGACGCCACCACCCCACTCTCCTGTAGGCATTCTGGCTCGAGCTGTGGCCAAGGTGGAGGGCAAGCCCTTGAGATTTCATCTGGCCAGGCCGGTGCGGGAGATGTTTGACATCCTGGGTCGCCACGCGGGATTTGGCCTCAAGTTGTTCTATGCCAACCTACGCTTGTTCTCTCCCCTGCTGAACTTGGCTGCTAAGAAAATGGGCGGAGAGATCAATGCCCTGGTGCGCACCACAGTGGCCTTTACCAAGATGCAGGCCAGCGACGCCGTCAACGTCTTTCCACC
>DAIOXA010000022.1:0-12638 GCA_036758185.1 Bacillota bacterium | reverse complement strand
GCATGATGGAGGGGAGCACCAGTCGCTCGGTGATGCGGGACTTAGAGCGGAGGATCGGCAATGCTGCAATACAGTTTGAGGCATTGGAGACCATCGAAGTCATGCCCTTTTCTGCCATCGGCACCGAATCTTGGCGCCGCCTGGAGGAGGGAATTCTTCAGGTCTGGCCGGGAACTCTTGTGGCGCCGTACCTAATGCTCGCTGCCAGTGACTCTAGGCAGTTTACCCGCATCAGTGACAATGTCCTGCGCTTTTCCGGCATGGAGCTTTCCGCTGCGGAGCGAGGAATGATTCACGGCGCCGATGAGCGCATTCCTCTGGACAAAATTGAGACCACAGTTAAGTTCTTCATCGGCATGATGATGAAAAGCTAAGGGATTGGCCAGATTCAGGAAGAACGGGGCGAGGCAATGAGAATTAAAACAGACAGATTAATGCTAAGGGAATTTGCAAAGAAAGACTATCCTTTTTTCTGCACACTGGAAACTAGCCCCCATGCCATCCAGTATGAAGAGGACAACCCGCCCAGCCAAACCGTACTCAAAAAGAGATTTAACCGGATGCTGGAGAGACAGAAAAAGAAGACCAGGTATTAGGAATATGACCGCCTCTAGATAGGGACTAAAAGCAAAAAAATAGCCCAGATATAGGCTATTTTTAACTTATCTACTTAACCTCGGCGCCAATGGCCTTGCCAAAACAAAATGTCCTGGTCCGGGTGTAATAGAGCTTCTTCATTATTCCCAGCACCGAGCCGACACTGAGGGCGGTGATTAGGGTACCGATTCCTATGCCTAAGATCTTACCTGAAAAAATAATGGAGATCATGAAGGATATAGCCACCATGCTGCAGTCGAACCCCGTCTTGATTTTGGATAGCTCCCAGCCACTTTTCTTTTGGATGGCCAGTATCATTCCCTCCGAAGGTTTGGGGATGAGATCTGCAGTGAGGTAGAGTAGAGTTCCCAGAGCGAGAATCAATATCCCAATTGCAAGGAGTCCCAGCCTTAGCCAGTAGCTGGCAGGGACGGCTGGAACGGCAAAGGTCAAGAGGTAGTTGGCCACGGTGACGAATAAACCAAAGGCTACACCGCTGGCGACCTGAAGGATGTTGATGGGAGGCATGTCCTTACCTAGCACAACGAATTGTATAATGACGTAGGTGGTATTGACTATTGCCGTCATCAGGCCGACATCCAGGGCCGTTACACGGCTGAGGACATAGGGGACAGTGTTAATGGGGGAAACCCCCAGGTTTGACTTGATGGATAATGCTACGCCAAGGGCCAGGAGAAAAAGTCCGGCAAGATATACCCCTAGACGTCTTATCCACATTGCCAATCCAAGATTAGTAGAAGATTTCTGCTGCGATAAGTGGGTTTTGGGCACTGTTGTCTTCCTTTCCCGCTAGTACTCGCCAAGGACTTGTCCCAGGCCTAGTCCTACTATAGCACGATACCATTGTCCTCACTAGGCTAGGGGGTTATCATTACATCTTTCTTCGCTTGTCTTACTTATATAGAAGAGAGCGGATTAACAAACCTAATTCCTTCGATGACGCTGTTGGTGGAAAAATCCTCGCATAACACTATGCCAACCTGGTTAAGTTTTGCTGTTGCCCAAATCATACTGTCCCAGAAGGAAAGATGATGTACCTTGACACCCCTAAGGGCTTCAATAATTATAGCCTCATTTATCTGTAGAACTATCAGGGATTGGCATAGTCGGTGTATACTTCTTTCTGCTTGCTCTAGAGTAAGGGGATTGGGAATCTTTTTCGTAACAACGACAATAAATTCTGAGAGAACCTGAGTGCTAATATATCCTCGCTGAGGAATCATGAGGCTATCAAGAATGGAAAGGGCAGATTGCTGTTTTTCTGGTTCTGACGTGTCATAGGCGTAGACCAGTATGTTTGTATCGATAAAGCACTTACCGGTCATACAAGTCATCCCGCTTCCAGTCGCGCTTACGGTGTTGTTGAGGGTTAGCTTCTGAAATTCTTTCTTGGATGAACCTGCGCTCTTCCTGCCAGCTAGAGGGATTTTCCTTGGTTAAGTACATATTTTCCAGGTGGGCGTCCAAAGCCACTCTTACAATCTCTGCTTCGGTTATCCCTAACTCGGAAGCCTTTTTCTTAAGCAAGTCCTCTTGCCTATTGGAGATATAAAATTGTTTACGAATCAACCTTCCCATGGAATCACTCCCTTACTCCATATACATCATATCATACATCATATATGGATTAGTGTCAAAACATAACTGGTCCTGCGGTAATGCCTTTCCCGTGCGCCAGCGTACGCGTCCCAAATGGCGCATTAATAGTTATTGACATATGTCAGAAATGGGGTATAATATAGTTACTGACATATGTCAATAATACTTTTTGGGAGGTGCTACCATGCCAGGTGGAGATGGAACTGGACCCTGGGGTCGCGGGGCCAGGACGGGCAGAGGAATGGGCTATTGTCCCGGTTCTACTGCCTATGGTTACGGGCGTAGGTTGGGGCTGGGCCTTGGTTATGGCCGGGGCGGGAGCAGGTTTTTCCCTGCCCCTCCTGTCGATGCCAAGGAATTGTTGGAAGAGGAAAGGGCAGCGCTGCACAATAGACTGGATTATATCAACAACCAGCTGGACAAATCAGAAGCGGAGTAACAGGGGGTTCTCCCCCCTGTTACTTGGGGGAAGGGGGTAGACTATGCCAAGACCTAGAAAGTGGAGACAAGTGTGCTGCCTTCCGGATAACAACCGCTTTGGCCCCTTGGATGTGCCTGCTGACCAAGACTTTGTAACCATGACGGTGGATGAGTACGAGACCATCAGGCTCATTGACCAGGAGGGCCTTACCCAGGAGGAATGCGCCAAGTTGATGAATGTGGCCAGGACCACGGTCACAGGAATATACAACGAGGCCAGGAAGAAAATTGCACTGGCTCTAGTGGGCGGCAAGATCCTGCGGATTGAAGGCGGCGATTATAAGCTCTGCGAGGGCCAGCATCCCTATTGCGGGCGCGGTCGCTGTCGGCGCCGTGGTCCAGGGAGAGGCAACGGCGATAGAAATTAATCGGAGGTGTAAGGATGAAGGTAGCCATACCTGTGGAAGATAGATCGTTGCAGTCGTGCGTCTGTCAGTCCTTTGGGCGGACGCCATACTTCCTCATATACGATACCAAGTCCGGGGAGGCAGAATTTCTAGAAAATGGCGCTGCTGCCAGCCAGGGCGGAGCCGGGATCAAGGCTGCCCAGTGGGTTGCCGACAAAAAAGTTCAGGCGTTACTCACCCCCCGTTGCGGAGAAAACGCCGCCGCTGTCCTTAAGTCGGCGGATATCCAGATTTACAAGACCAGTGGCTCGTCAATCCAGGAAAATATCGACGCCTTTAAGGACAATAAGCTGGAAGTGCTGGAGGAAATCCACTCCGGATTCCACAATCATCGGGGCAGATGAGATGAAGATCGCGGTGCTGAGCGGTAAGGGGGGGACGGGCAAGACCCTGGTCTCTGTAAACCTAGCTGCTGTAGCGGGCTATGCCATGTACATCGACTGCGATGTAGAAGAACCCAACGGGCGCCTCTTTTTTCAGCCCCAGGATGTAGAGTGCGAGGATGTCTCGGTCCAGATTCCTCAAGTCGATCCCTCCCGCTGCCAGGGGTGCAGGATCTGTGTGGACTTTTGCAAGTTCAACGCCCTAGCCTATGTCAATAGCGAGGTAAAGGTCTTTGAAGAGGTCTGCCATTCCTGCGGAGGTTGCACATTGCTCTGCCCCGAGAAGGCCATTTCGGAGAGGGATAAACAGATAGGCCAGGTGCAGCGGGGAGACTCTCGGGATGTAACGGTCTTGACGGGAATCCTCAACCCCGGGGAAGCTTCTGGCATTCCCATCATCAAGAGATTGCTGGAGGACGCCGGGGAAAAGGAGTATACCTTCATCGATTGCCCCCCAGGCAGCGCCTGTATAGTTATGGAGACGATCCTAGCGGCAGACTTTTGCCTGTTGGTGGCTGAGTCTACGGTATTTGGGGTGCATAACTTGGGTATGGTGCACCAGCTGGTCAAGCTTTTCCATAAACCCTTTGCCGCAGTACTGAACAAGTGCTTGGCTGAGGATAATCCCGCCGAGACCTACTGCGAAGCTGAGGACATAGAGGTGCTGGCCACCATACCCTATAATGAAGAATTAGGGTTACTGAACTCCAACGCCGGTATCGCAGTATGGGAAATGGAGAACTACCAGGAGCTCTTCAGCGATTTGCTGCGGCAGGTGAAAAGGAGGGTTCTAAAGTGCAACAACTCCTGATTCTCAGCGGTAAGGGAGGGACCGGCAAGACAACCATCACCGGCGCCTTTATTAAGCTGGCCAAAGCCCGGGCATATGCAGATTGCGACGTGGATGCCCCCAATTTGCACTTAGCTTTGAACCTGTCTTCCCAGCCCCAGTTAGATGACTTTTACGGTCTGGACAAGGCGGAAATAGATGGGGAAATATGTACTGAATGCGGATTATGTCGAGACCATTGCCGCTTTGGCGCCATAGAAATTGGCCAGGGTGGGTATACAGTGAACAGCTTCGCCTGTGAGGGCTGTGGAGTGTGCCAGGCCGTATGTCCCCAAGGGGCGGTGACCATGGCGCCCGCTGTGGCCGGGGAATTGAAACTGTATGAGGAGGGAACTGTGTTTTCCACGGCTCAGTTGAGAATGGGTAGCGGCAATTCGGGGATGCTGGTCAGCGAGGTCAAGAGGCGGATGCGCGATGCGGCTAGGGATTGCGAATGGGCCATAATCGACGGCTCCCCCGGCATTGGCTGTCCTGTCATCGCCTCCCTAAGTGGAGTAGATATGGTCTTGATCGTGGCCGAGCCCTCCCTTTCAGGAATCAGCGATATGGAGCGGATTCTCAAGACTGCAGGTCAGTTCCAAACAAAGGCCGCAGTGTGCGTAAATAAATATGACGTCAATCGGGAGAATACCCGGCGGATTCAAGAGTTCTGCGCCGGTGGGGACTTGCCCTTTCTGGGCGCCATACCCTTTGATTCCAATGTAATTAGGGCGGTTAATGCCGGCCAAAGTATTGTAGATATAGATTGCCCGGCGGGCCGGGCAGTTAAGGAAGTATACCTGAGAACCCTGGAGGTACTGAAAGGGAACAGAAACTATTAGAGATTTAGCAGAGGGAGGATAGAAATGAAAATCGCAGTTGCCAGTGACAACGGCAGGGTTACGGAGCATTTCGGACACTGTGAGAGCTTTATAATTTTCGAGGAGGATGGTAACGGACTAAGGAAAGAAGTCGTCCCCAACCCGGGGCATAGGCCTGGATTTTTGCCCAATTACCTCAATGATCTGGGGGTAAATGTAGTTATCTCCGGCGGAATGGGCGGCGGCGCCATTGAAATCTTCAATGAAAAGGAAATTGAGGTCGTCACCGGCGCTCGGGGCGATGCCCGGGAAGCGGCCAGGCAGTACCTGGATGGGACACTCAGGTCTTCCAATTCAGTCTGCCACCAGCACAAATACCATGACCAATGCTAATTGCAAATTTCCGGCAGGAATCTGCCGGAAATTTGCTTTTGGCAAGAGCTTAACTCTGTCTAGGCATCTTTGGGATTGAAGGGATTCCAGGGTAGGAGTATAATATTTTTAGTTGAGTTCACATAGTTTGTCTGGAAAAGGAGCCTTAGATTGAAAACTACAGCTATTGTTCTGTTTATCGCAACCTATGTTCTATTATTGTCTTTCCCCCGATGGAGGGCTCACATTGCCCTGACCTCTGCCCTGACCTTCGTCCTCTTGGGGATCATGCCCTTGGCAGATGTATGGGGCGCTGTAGACTGGAATGTAATCTTGATGATTGCGGGGACCATGGGGATTGTGGCGCTATTCATCGAGTCGAAAATGCCCGCTCTCTTGGCTGATCTCTTGATTCGCCGCACGCCCAATGTAAAATGGGCAATTGTCGCCTTGGCCTTGTTTGCCGGGATAATATCCGCCTTTGTGGATAATGTGGCCACGGTGCTGATGGTCGCGCCGGTGGCCCTTTCTATTTCCAAGAAGTTAAAAATATCTCCGGTTACCAGCATAATTGCCATCGCCGTTTCCTCCAACCTGCAGGGCGCCGCCACCTTGGTGGGGGACGCTACCGCCATCCTCTTGGGTGGGCATGCGGGTCTGGACTTTTTGGATTTCTTTTTCATGGACGGAAAACTGGGGATGTTCTGGGTGGTTCAGGCCGGCGCAATAGTGTCCACCATGATGCTGCTCTGGATCATCCGCAAATACAGCCAACAGGTAAACAGCCAAGACATGACCGAGGTTCGGGATTATTTCCCCACCTATCTCTTGGTGGGGATGGTTGTGCTCTTGATCCTCGCTTCCTTTATCCCCAACAAGCCATCTGTGACCAACGGCTTTATCTGCGTCCTTCTCTTGGCCGTGGGGCTGGTGCGTAAATTTATGGCCACCCGGGATTACAGAACTGCGGCTAGAGTCCTCAGCGAGATAGACTTCTTCACCATCGCCCTCTTAATTGGTCTCTTCATCGTCGTGGGCGGCATCACCGAAGCCGGGGTAGTGGCAGATATTAGCACATTGTTTAGCAGAGTCAGCGACAATGTCTTTGTTATTTACTCTCTGGTCCTCTGGGGTTCGGTCCTAATCTCTGCCTTTATCGACAATATCCCCTATGTGGCCACCATGCTGCCTGTTGTGGGTGGCCTGGCCAGCATCATGGGAATTGAGCCGGAACTTCTTTACTTTGGCCTGCTGGCCGGGGCAACCCTGGGGGGCAACCTGACACCCATCGGGGCATCGGCTAATATCGCCGCCTTGGGCATCCTCAAAAAGGATGGCTACCAGGTCAAGGCCACTGAATTTATGAAAATCGGCGTCCCCTTTACCTTGGCCGCTGTGGGCACGGGCTATATTCTCATTTGGCTGATTTGGGCCTAAGATAGAACCGCTACCTCAGCGGTTCTTTTCATTTTGGGGATAGTGTGTAAGATCAGCAATTTTGTTATATTGGATAGCAATGAAACAATAACATTTTCCCTTAATACCAGATAAACTTATAGCAGCCAGGAAGAATATATTTTTGTGGAGGAAAGTAATGAAAAAAGTAGCTCTTTGCCTTGGACTCACCTTAGTATTGGTGCTTAGCATGTCCCTGCCTGCTATGGGCGCCACCCAGGGTCCCCCGGACCTGGAGGCCCCCATAAACCTTAAGGGAGAATTAAAGTTTGACGATGTGGGAGTGCCGTATTTTGAATTAACCCTGACCGTTCCCGATAGCGTAAAGAAGATCAATGAGCATCTAATGGACGACATGGAATACTATAAGGGGATCTGTTGCGATCCCGTCGAAATTGCCTTGGATTACAAATACGGAGACTACGATTGGAATGAAGGACCCTCTATGACGGGGGGATTTAATACCCTCTTGGCTTATTATCTTGACGTTGGAAGAATTCATTACTATCTCTATGACAAAGGCGGATGGGATGAAACCGTTATCGCTGAGGAGACCTATCAATTCCGGGTCAGGTTTTTCATTTCCTGGGGTCCTATTGACGATTGGATGAATAAAACAACTAAATCCAAGGACTCCAACACTGTCACCATCGGCAATCCCGGTTATTCCAGTAGACTTTTTGGGGCCAATAGGACGGAAACGGCCATAGCGGTTTCTCAAAAAGGCTGGCCCGATGGCGCCAATGCAGTAATCCTGACCAGGAATGACAATTACCCTGATGCCTTGACAGGAACACCCCTGGCCAAGAAATTGGATGCCCCGATTCTGTTTACCAACTCTACCAAGCTTACTCCCGCTACTGAAACCGAGATCGCTAGGCTCAAACCCAGGACGGTAATCATCTTGGGCGGCACTGGGGCGGTGGCAGAGGGGATAGAGAATTACTTGAGAATCAAGTACAAGATGGTGCGGCGGCTTGGGGGCAAGGACAGATTCGAGACCGGTCAGCTCATTGCCCAGGATTTGGGCTACAAGGGCAAGGCGGTAATTACCACTGGCATGGACTTCCACGACGCCCTCATTGCCGCTCCCATGGCAGCCTACAACAATATGCCTATTCTCTTGACAACGGCCAAAGCTGTTCCCCAATTCACTAAGGATGCCTTGACCTTTGTAAACCCCACTGAAATCACCGTTGTGGGCAATACCACTTCCGTCCCAGAAACAGTCTTTGCAGAATTGAATAATGCAACCCGTATCAGCGGTAAGGACATATACGAGACATCAGTCTTGGTGGCCGAGCACTTTAAGGCAAATGCCAATCAGATTTTCCTGGCAACAGGTAAAGACTTTCCCGATGCTCTGTCTGGTTCCGGTTTGGCAGCCAAGTACAATAGCCCAATTCTGTTCGTAGGGGATCCCCTATCCAGCCATGTCTGGAAATACCTGAGCAGGCGTACAGTCTTGAATCCGACCATTCATCTTCTGGGTGGAGAGGCCGCAATCTCCCCAGAAATCAAAGAGGCTGTTGACAAAATATTTTCCAGGTAGTGAGAAGATCCGGCAGAACTTCTGCCGGATTTCCATATAGAGGGGTGTGATAGACCTTCCTTCACCATACAGTGACCCCGTGGGCAGCCACGGGGTTTTAAAAACCGCAGTTGACAAAGCCTATAAAAAATATTATATATAATATATAAGCAAATTTGGGGGTTCCAATATGGATATCTGCGAATTTAAAAATCTAATCTGGAATTATACCAGGCAAATATCCGAAAACGTCAATAATGTCTTCTGCCCCATCTGCGAGGAACAGGGCGTCACCATGCTGCAATCCAGGATTCTCTTGGAATTGCATCTCCACGAGATCCACACCATCGGCAGTCTGGCCACCGGCATTTATGTTGCTGAGACCAATGCCTCGGCGATGTGCAAGAAGCTGGAGAATCAGGGACTGCTCCGGCGCTTCCGGGACTGCCAAGACGAAAGGGTGGTAAAGGTGCGCCTCACTGACCAGGGCGCCGCCTTGGCCAGGGCAATCGACTTGGCCATGAATCAGAAATTTGACTCCATTTTTCAGGACTCCGATGCCAATTTCCAGGAAATCATCAAGGGGCTGCAAAAATTTAACGCGCTGCTGCAGAAGCTGAGTCAGGCAGAATAGTAGAGAGGAGAACTAGCCCATGGAAGCGAAAAAGAACCCCAAAAAACCCATCATATATTACTATCTAATTGTCATGGCAGTGGTATTGTTTTTGAATATGTTTCTCTTTCCCCTGCTCATGAGGCAAGATGTTACCGAAGTCAGTTATGCCACCTTCCTGCGTCAGCTGGAGCAGGGCTTAATTCAGTCGGTGGAAATCCAAGATACTCAGGTGGTCTATATGGTCACGGAAGCTGGAGAGGAGAAGGTATACACGACGGGGCGCATGGAGGATCCGGACTTGGTCAACCGCCTGCATGGCGCCGGGGTCCAAGATTTTGAACGGATTCTGCCCAAGGAACTCTCGCCCTTGCTGAGCTTTTTCCTCTCCTGGGTTATCCCCATTGCGATTTTTATCGGGATTGGTCAACTCTTGGCCAAGAAGATGCAAAAATCCATGGGTGGCAATGCCATGACCTTTGGCAAGAGCAATGCCAAGATCTATGTCCAGGCCGAGACGGGCAAGACCTTTACCGATGTTGCCGGTCAGGATGAGGCCAAGGAGGCTCTGCAAGAGATTGTGGATTTCCTCCATAACCCCCACAAGTATGCCGATATCGGTGCCAAGATTCCCAAGGGCGCCCTGCTGGTTGGGCCTCCCGGCACCGGTAAGACCCTCTTGGCCAAGGCCGTGGCTGGCGAGGCCAAGGTCCCCTTCTTTTCCATTTCGGGCTCAGAATTTGTCGAGATGTTTGTGGGCATGGGCGCCGCCCGGGTCCGGGACCTGTTTAAGCAGGCCCAGGCCAAGGCGCCGTGTATCATCTTCATCGATGAGATTGACACCATCGGCAAGACTCGGAACGCAGGGGGCTTGGGCGGAAATGATGAGCGGGAGCAGACCCTCAATCAACTCTTGACGGAAATGGACGGCTTCCAGGCCGACAAGGGTCTAGTAATCCTGGCCGCGACCAACCGGCCGGAGATTCTGGACAAAGCCTTGTTGCGCCCTGGCCGCTTTGACCGCAGAATACCAGTGGAACTGCCGGACCTGGCTGGACGTGAAGCTGTGCTTCGGGTGCACGCCAAAAATGTCAAGTTGGGACCCGGTATAGATTTAAACTCCATCGCCCGCTCCACCTCGGGGGCGTCGGGGGCAGATTTGGCCAATATCATCAATGAGGCGGCCCTGAGGGCTGTCAAGAACGGGCGCAGAAAGATTCTGCAGAGTGACCTGGAGGAGTCGGTGGAGGTTGTCATTGCAGGGTATGAACGCAAGAACGCTGTGCTCTCTAATAAGGACAAGCTTACCATCGCCTACCATGAAGTAGGCCACGCTCTGGTGGCCGCCAAACAAGAGCACTCTGCACCGGTACACAAGATCACCATAGTTCCTCGCACCTCCGGGACCTTGGGCTTTACCATGCAGGTGGAGGATGGCGAACAGGTGCTGCTTACCAAGGAGCAGGCCCTGGCCAAGATCACCACCTTTCTGGGTGGCAGATCCGCCGAGGAACTGGCCCTGGATACCGTGACCACGGGGGCATCCAATGACATTGAGCGGGCGACAAAGATCGCCCGGACCATGGTGACGAGATTCGGCATGAGCGATGAGTTCGGCATGATGGCCCTGGAGACGGTGAACAACCCCTACCTGGGAACAGACTCTTCTCTCTTGGTCTCCGCCGAGACCTCCACTCGAATTGACAGCGTAGTGCTGGAGATTATCAAGTCATCCCATGCCAAGGCGCGAAAGATCTTGCAAGAAAACATGGAGAAGCTTCATGAATTGGCAAAGTACCTCTATGAAAAGGAAACCATCTCGGGAGAAGAGTTTATGGCCATATTGTCGGCATAAGGAAACCCCGTCCTCGATTCAGTGGAGGATGGGGCCTCTTTATGCCATTCCTTAACAATCGCTGGGCGCTGGAGGGAGTTAGCCGGCGCACAATCTATGATGGGTTCTGTCAAGTTTCTTTATTGCCGATGTGATATAATCTCCTAGTTGGCAACAGGGGGCCATGGGACCTGCGGTGGGAGGCGGTAAAGATGGGCAGCAAGGGTAAGCTAATATTGGGGCTTCGCATTGTCGCCCTTTTGGCCTTAATTGGGGTTGCTACGTACCTTACCGCAGTCTATTACCCCCAGGTGGTGGAGTACTTTGGGCGACGCCAAGAATTAAAAGATTATATTGAGGCCCAGGGCCTGGTAGGGGTGGCAATTTTTATATTCTTTCAGGTCTTTCAAGTTGTGGTGGCGACGATTCCCGGTGAGATTGTCCAAATCGCCGGGGGCTATATTTACGGCGTCTTTTGGGGAACCATTTACTTAGTTATAGGGGTTGTCATTGGTTCCGTCATCAATTTCTTCATCGCACGCTGGCTGGGATTTAAAATTATCAAGGCCTTTATCCCAGAGAAGCGCCTGACGCAGCTGCATGACTTGGTTCGGGGGGCCAAGTCTGATTTCGGCATGTTTATGCTCTTCCTTATACCTGGTCTGCCAAAGGATATCCTGACATATGTGGCAGGTTTGACTCCTGTTCCGGCCGGCAGGTTTCTTATAATCGCCATTGTGGCCAGGCTGCCTGCCTTAATTGGCTCCAGTTTTATCGGCGCCAGCTTACAGCGGGAAATAACTATCATCGCCATTGTGGTTTCAGGGGTAGCCGTGATACTATTTATGCTTGGGGTTATCTTTAGAGATAAGATAATAAGCCTAGTCCGAAAGTAGCTATTTCCTGGAGGATTACGGTTGGTGTCGGCGAATATAGCTATGTGATGAACTGTTGAAGGGTGAGGCATCATGAAGAATGTATATATTGTCCTGTCCCAGACAGGAACTATGTTTTCTCGGGCAATACGCCTCTATACTCGGGATCAATACAACCACGCTTCCATGTCCTTTCGACAGGACTTGTCGGTGATGTACTCCTTTGGCCGCAGGAAGCGCTACAACCTCTTGGACAGCGGTTTTGTGATAGAAAACTTTGCCCAGGGAATGTACATCTTTTTCCCAGCCTCATCCTGTTGTGTTTTAGAGGTTGGCGTTAGCGACGCAGAATACAAGGCAATGCACAGTATGATCAATCTCTTCTGTGGCAACCAGTATGAATACAGATATAACCTTTTGGGGATTTTCGCTTATATGGCGGGGATTGGTTTGACGAGGAAGAACCATTACTTCTGCTCACAATTTGTCTCCCACATTCTCAATGAGACAGACTTTTGGAACTGTGATCCGGTTTTTACCCGACCCATGGACTTCCTAAACATACCTCAAAGCAAGGTTATTTTTGAGGGAAGCATTCAAGATTATATGAGGCTATACTGGCCCCCTGCATTTATCAGGTTGGCGTGACAGGAAACTGACTCCGGGGTATAGCGGGGTCTTTTCTAATCAATGAGCTTTAAGGGGGATGTTGCATGAAAAAGTTTGTGCATGCGCTTCTGTTGTTGACCTTATTAATCGTCCCGGCTACAGCCTTTGCTGGGGAAACTCCATCTGGCATAGCCTTTTCTGACCTTGAGGCC
>DAIOXA010000021.1:9677-14102 GCA_036758185.1 Bacillota bacterium | reverse complement strand
TCCCTGGACAGGCAATACCGGTAGCTTTGTGACTATATAGCTCAGCTTAAACAGTCAGCAAAGCTGGCCTGCTTTTCTAGCTCCAATAGGAAGCATGTTATAAATGGTGGCCGGTTGCATACTCATGATAGGATCAAACAAAGGACTGATTGAAAACAATGATGAAAACTCTACAAGGAGTTTTTCCACTTTGCAGTAAGGCACGCGTCAAGCAGAGTTGACTTGAGACCAAACGGGGTTGATTGATGAAAAGCTTGACATTAAGTATTATTTGTATTACTATATACAGTACAAGCAATACTTAAGGGAGGGAGTTTATGCTCATTCGCCTGGACATGGCCAGTGATGTTCCCATTTACCTTCAGCTTAGAAACCAAGTTGTCCTGGGAATCGGGGCCGGGAAGCTCAAGGTGGGCGACAGCTTGCCCACTGTCCGCCAGCTGGCGGAGGATACCGGGGTCAATGTCATGACTGTTACCAAGGCCTATACGCTCCTGAAGAACCAGGGATTCTTGGAGATAGACCGCAGGCACGGAGCCAAGGTCTGCCGGGCACCGGCTGCAGATGGGGACTTTTACCAGCGCTTGGAGGATGAGTTGTCCCTCCTAATTGCAGAATCCCGGGCCCGGGGCTTGGACCGCGACGCATTTCTGGCGGTGTGCGCCCGACTGTATGAGAGTTTGAATTCGAGGGGAGGAACTGAGAGATGAGTATCATTTTTATTACGGTATTTGTCACCATGGCAGGTGTCTTTTTTGCCAGTCTGCAGATGGCAGCCAGCCCGAAGAATAATGTTATCCTCAACACCACCCTGCCCCGGGATGTCCACAAGGATCCCCGGGTGCTGGAGATAATCAAGGAGTTTAAAAAGACTAACCTCCTGATATTTCTCGCTTCCCTGGTCCCAACCCCTATAATCTTGCTTATCCAGAAGCCCTCATTTATGATTCTGTTCTTATGCGTCTGGTTAACTGCAGTATTCTTGGTCAACAATTGGGTGATAAGAATATATAGCGGCAAGGTCTCAGCCCTGAAGCGAGAGAATCAGTGGTTTGTAGGCAACACCCATACCATCACTGTGGACCTGGAGGTAACCAGGGCCAAGGCCAGGATGGCGGTATCCAAGCTGTGGTTCCTGCCGTCCCTGACGGTGGCATTAATTCTCCTGATCCTGGGTCTAGTTTCAGAAGAGGTTTACTTTTTCCCCGGGGTTGCGGCGGTCTTTGGGGTAATAACTTACTACTTCCTCTATACCTTGACCACCCGGGAAAGGGCCAGGGCATATAGCGAAGATACTGAGATCAACATGGCAGTGACCAGGACTTCCATCAGATTCTGGTCCATATGCTGGACCGCTCTGGCTGCGCTAGATGTGGTATTTATGATAATCATGCTCGTCGCTACACGCACTCACAATGAAACTCTGGGTATTATAGGCATCGTCTCAATGGTATTTGCCAGCCTGGCGGCAATTTTCCTGACCCATAGCAAAATCCGAAGCTGCCAGGATCTCCTCCTGGCCGGGAGCAAATCTTCGATCTGCGTCGATGAGGATTACTACTGGCGGGGCGGCTTTTATAATAACCCCAGCGACAGCAGGACTCTAGTGGATAAGCGCATCGGCATCGGTCAGACGATAAATGTCGGAACCAGGAAAGGTAAGATGGCCTACTACAGCCTAATAATTGGGTTGCCGGTATTCCTCTTGACTTTGTTCCTGCTTTTCCTGGGCATGGACACCGCAAAGTTCGAGTTGACCATCAGCGACAACCAGGTGGAGATCATTTCCCCCATGTACGGCTATGAGTTTCCCCTCAGCGATATCCAATCCATCACCACCGTTGACACCGTGCCCAGTGGGAGCCGGACCAATGGGGCGGCAACCAGTGAGTATCGCCTGGGCAATTTTAGCCTCAAAGGGTATGGCCGGAGCAAGCTCTATGTGTACAATAACCAGCCCCAGTACATTGTCCTGGAGCTGCCTGACCTGTATATTTTCTTTTCGGCTAAGACACCGGAGCAGACCCAGGAGTATTACGAGTTGCTTGTCAATAGCCTGGATTGACGGGTGCTGCTACATTAGGGCATGGGGTACTCATGAATATCTTTGTAGGTGGGGGCCAAGTGGCCCCCACCGCAAATTTGGTCATTCTCTGTAGCCAGCTCCCCGCTGCCCTTAAAATTCTACCACTTCGTGAATCTTATTATCTGTGGGCCAGATGTATTGGGCTTTGGGGGGCATGGAGTTGTAGACCCGCTGGGTCTCAACTGTTCCGACGGGGATAAGGCCCTTGATTCCTGTGAAGGTCCCCTTCACCAACACCGACTGCATTCTCAAATTGAGGGCCAGCACTGCCGTTTTTGCCCCGGCGGGGATGGCCTTTATTTCATTCCTGTATGGGGTGGTTACCAAGGCGATGCGGTCACTGCCGGCATTGGTCCCCTGGATTATCGGGATAATCCTGTTCCAGCCATCCTCACCCTGGTAGGCGAGAATCTTTGCCCTTCTGCTGGCAGAGGGGACGTGTTAATATTAGAGAGGAAGCTTGAAGGGAAATCATAACTTGAGTAGAGGAGAGGACATGGAACTATATAATCGTAAATTGTCATTATTGGCCTTTGATTTAGACGGAACATTGCTGAACAGCACTGCCAGCATCAGTAGGTCCAGTCTGGAGAAGATTGATGAAGTGGTCAGCAGGGGCGTGAAGGTCACCATATGCTCCGGCCGGATATCCTATATGCAGCAGGCATATGTTCAAGAGTTGGGGCTCAAGGGGCCCTATATTGGCTGCAACGGGGGCCTGGTCGTCAACAGCGTGGATGACTCGATTATTTACAGCAAGACAATTGACTCCGACGTAATTGCCAAGCTGTCCGTCATCTCCCGCAACCTCGCCCTTCATTCCAGCCTGCAGACCATGGATAAAGTTTATTTTACCCGGGGCAATCCCAGAACTCCGATTTTTCGGGGCTATATGCAAAGGATGGCAGACCGGGGGCTACCCTTGGTCCCAATCCTGGATTTGGATAAGGACTTCGGGAATTATGACGGTAGCCCCGCCTATAAGCTGGTTTACTATATCCCGGAAGAGGAAAGATTAACTGCCATGACGGAGTTCCTGGACACTGAGCCGGAACTGTCATACACCCTCAGTGGAGAGCACCTGTTTGAAGTAATGCCCAGTGGCATTGACAAGGGGACGGGAATTGAACGGGTCGCAGAATTCTACGGCATTCCCCTCAGCCAAGTCTGTGCCTTCGGAGATTTTGACAACGATATACCCTCCTTTCAGCGGGCGGGGTTTTCTGTGGCCATGGGCAATGCCAGCGATAACCTGAAGGCCTGGGCAAAACACATCACCGACACCAACGATAATCATGGCATCGCCACTGCCATTGCGGCCCTGGAGACTTGTTTCTAACTTATACGGGTATGGGATAATTTTGTGATATTATTATAGTTAAGGTCGGTTATTTATGGAGCGTTTCAAGAAACTTTAACCCATTGAGCTGTCACTGCTGTGGCAGCTTGTTTTCGCTGGGATTTTGAACCTTTTGACCCCTGATGCGTATTATCTACGGAAGGAAGGGAGGGGTTAGTCTGGATGAAGAAAGGATAATCCTCCGCTGCCAAGCCGGGGAGCTGGACTTATTTGAGTACCTGTACGATATCTACCACAATGATTTGTACCGATTCTGCCTGTTTCTGGCCCGGGACCCCGACGCAGCCGGAGATATTTTCCAAGATACCTGGGTTCGGGCGATGAAAAACATTGGACGCTATGATCCCCAGCGGGAGTTTCTCAAATGGCTCTTTGCCATCGCCGTCAACCTGCAGCGGGACCGCTGGCGCAGGCTCAAGCGCTGGACCTTGTTGTTTCAGGGTTTGCACCCTGTCCAGGATCTTGATCCCCAAGAGAGAGCTCAGGCCAGGCTGGACAGAGATTTGCTGTATAAATACTTGGCTGCTCTTACCGACAAACAGCGGATCCCAATTGTCCTGCACTATATTGAAGGATTTTCTCTGGAGGAGATCGCTGAAATGCTGACCTTGCCGGTGGGAACCGTCAAGTCCCGGTTGCATTACGGCAAGCTGAGGTTGAAGAAAATGATGGAGGTGGCCAGCCATGGATGAAAAATGGATAGAGAAGGAGCTGGGCAAATTGGCCAATTCATTGCATTTTCCCCCTGCTGATCTGGACCAAAAGACGAGGATGCGCATCAGGAAGGAGATGCCTCTTAGGAAAGGGAGGAGCGTCAGTAGGACTAAACTAAAGACCATGGGGATTTTGCCTGCATCAGCCCCTGACGCAGGGCCCGCCCGGCAGCCTTGTGGAAGTCGCCCCCTTGGGTGTGCTTGTTGTGGGCCTTTCCGGTCAGCAGTGTGATCTTCAGGTCGGTCAGGGGGGAGCCGGTCAAAAC
>DAIOXA010000021.1:8321-9667 GCA_036758185.1 Bacillota bacterium | reverse complement strand
TTGCCTGCATCAGCCCTGGTGGTGGTTCTTGTCTGCCTCGCGACAATGGCATTCCTTCAGTTTTCAGGCCCTGCGGGGGGCGGTGAATTGGCCCTGGGTAGGTATGTCAGTGAGGATGGTTTAGCCTGGGTTGAGCTTAAGGAGGATAATAGGTTTGAATTTTGCAGGTATATCGCCACCAGCTATTGGCCAAATGGCGATTACAGCATCCAGGAAGATGAGCTGGTTCTCTCCGTGGTTGAAAATGAGCAATACAGGTTTTCCATCGTCGGGGATACAATTGTCTTTCAAAGTGGAGAATATGCTGAATCCCTCATTGAGATTGGGGCGGTTTTTACCCGGGCAGTGGAACTTGAGCATTTACCCAGTCCCTATCCAGCGGAGTTGGCCAAGGCGAATGGCGATGTCGTCCAGGGCCACAACTTGGAAAAGCTCGACAAGTTTATTGACAACTTCCAGGCCGATATTCCGGATCGAGTAAGAATTGTGGAATATACAATGGAGGGCGACGCCATAATAAGCGATTTAATCTATAAAGCCGGCAAACTTAAGCTCTTCAACGACACTACCAGGGACAGATTCGGAAGCCGGGCAATCACTGAGTATGAATTGCAGGATGTTTACCAGGAAGTTAGAGATGAATATATCTATTACCTTGCCAAGTTGATTTCCGGCCAAGATATTCCCCTGACCTATATGCGCAATGACCCTGATAACCAGAGCTTGAACAATATAAAGATAGTAGACATTACTGGAGTAGAGGCGGAGAAAGGATACGAATTTACCATCCAGACCAGTGAAAATGTAGATGATGTCCTCTTCATTTATACCCCCTCTGGATCGGGTGAGATTAAGGCTGCCTATGTACTGCCTGGGAATAAAACAGGCCCAGGCATATTCACCATTGGATTCGACTTCCCCCAAGTCAACGGCATGGCACATGTGCTGGCTTTCCAAGGAGACACCGGCGTCGATGGTGGCGACTATAGGCTGGTTGGGAATCTGGCAACGCAAGAATATAATATACCGCAAAAACAGGGAGGAAAGATTCCGCAACTGTATGATATGACAATGGTTGCCGATGGAAAGCGAAATCTAATTGCGGAGGAGCAAGGTTATTCCCTGGGGAATGAAATGTATTTTGAGCTAACGGTGTCAGATAATGTAACCCGGGTAGAGTATGTGTTCTTTTCAAGTGCAGATTTCCCTACGTCGGCCATAATTTATCCCGGTATCGAAATTGCCCAAGGGAAACACAGAATTGATTTTCCCAGCAGTGAAGCTGGCCACGGCTTCTTTCTAATATACAATCAAGCTGGAGATGACAATGTCGTCCTGCGTCCGGG
>DAIOXA010000021.1:7043-8311 GCA_036758185.1 Bacillota bacterium | reverse complement strand
CATGGACCAGCAGATCGCTTTTTCACTTGATTGTGGTATTCATGGCCATTCTTTATTTTTTAGTAGGGGGGGCGTTTCGGCCCCCGCTCTGCAAAGTTAACCAGAAATTACGCATTAAGGTATTTTGCGACAGCCTCTTTTTCACTTGATTGAGGTGTTCTTGGCTATTCTTTAGTTCTTAGTTCCCCAGCAACAGGTAGAATTCTAGGTCCTGGAAGTTTACCCTGGTCTCCTGGCCGTCGGGTTCTGTATTGCCCGAGATGCTGGTAAACACCAGCTTGACGCGGAGGTCATCCTGCTCCTGGAAGGTCATATCTTGAATAGGTACTTCCAGAAAGTCGGCGCCATGCTTTTCCACCACTTTTGCGGCATAGGCCTTGAGGTCCTTTCGGTAAAGCTCTTGGTCGCCACGCAATACTGTGATCTCCTGGTCCTGGGGGATGTACTGCACAGTGAGTTCGGCGACGGTGGTGGCGTTTTCCAGGCCTGCTGAACTGAGGAGATGATCGTAATCTTGTATATCCAAGGTCTTTACCTGGGTGTAGAGGCGGAAGAAAGTTTGTTTGTCTGGTAGCATTCCCCCGTATTCCCGGGAGAACCCGAAGACCTCTTCCATGTCAGCGAAGTCAAAACCTGAGGGGAGAAGAGGCACAGCTTGAAGGCTGTGGGATTCAGCAAAATATTCCAGGATGCTGATAATCCTTTCCTGATCCTCTTTAGATATTTCCCTGTCCGGCTGCTGCAGGGTAGAGCCGTTAACCATGTTGTATTCCGCCGCCAGGGATTCTAGACGCGCGTTCTGGCTGTACCTGGATACCGAGTAGGCGCTCCAGGGGCCGACTACAGTCAGCAGGGCAACCAATGCCAGGGATACCGGGAGGATGATATTTCGGAAATGTTTGGCCAGGCTGTAGTACAGCATGATTCCCAAAACCCAGAGGCCCAGGGCCACGACAAAATACCTGTTTTCCGTGACGCCATAGGCATTTATTCTGATGCCGATGGCAATAAACATCACGGCAATGGCTGGCAGGACCAGCTTGGGGAACCAGGCAGTAAAGAAGCGAGCGAACTTATATTCTTGGATAAGGGGGCGGATGAGGAAGATCACTCCGGCAGAGAATACCGAATACCAGAGGACCAGGTGGGAAACCGTCCCCTTTGGCCATTCCAGGGTGACCAGGGTCTTTAAAAAGTAAATATACAGGATTGATGTGTACGTGAGGATGATGGGCATGACAATATACAAGAGCAGGACCCGCAGCAGC
>DAIOXA010000021.1:462-7020 GCA_036758185.1 Bacillota bacterium | reverse complement strand
AGGAAGAAGGAGGGGGCGAAAATCGCCGCCACCACCATCCAAACGTTGGAGTAGAGAACGAAGGTAATTTCTACTCCCAGCAAAAGATCTATGGTCAGTAGAGTGATGGCCAACCCCGCAAAGAGAACGGCGGAGTAGAGGGCTGTAACCAAGAACCTGCTTGCAACCCTGATTACATACCCTTCAAATCCCCGACGCCGGAAAAAGTAGGGAACAAAGAGGAAGGCCAAGTATAGGGCTATTGTCACCGCAATGTATCTGGTGATGGGGACCATGGCTAATTCCGGCAAGAGAATAATATAGTAAAGGGCCAGAAGTCCGAAGGCCAGGCCATAACTGGCGTTTTCCGCGGCTTTTGCGGGTCTTACCCGCTGGTAGGCCAGGGCAATGGAGAGGGTCAGCGGTGCACCCAGGGCCGTAACCATGGCCAGGCGGGTAAGGGTCTCCTGGGTGACACCAGCATCGACCCTGGTCATGGCAATTAATAGGGCCGTGGTGATCGTTGTCAGGAGAATGGTAAAGGGAAAGCGTTTAACGCTTTGATAAAGACTAGAAAGTCCTGTTTTCAATTGGCCCAATAGATTCATTTTCCTCTTCCTTTCCTGGGGTGAATCTGGGTAGTACCAGTATACCAGATTATTTTTGTTGTCGGCAGTTATAGTAAATAAACTGACGGCCATCTGGCTGCGGGAAGAAGGGATTATGATGCTCACTTGTTACGGGATTAATGGTGGAGGCAAAGTAATTCTGCCAAGAATATGTACCGCACACAAAATAGCACGATAAGCCGAACGAAATCCGGGAATCAAGCGCACACACATATTGCCTTTTGTCGCGCGATTTGATATTCTATGCCCAGGAGGTGCTCATATGATGGCAAAAGAAGGATCTGTAATAACCGCGACTGAGTTTAAGCTGAACCTGGGTAAGTATCTAGATTTTGTGGAAGCGCAGAATGAGGTGGTAATTACCAAAAACGGCGTTAAAATTGCCAGGCTCACTCCATATGTTACAGATATTGAGCAGTACTTTACAATAAGAGAAAAGGCCCTGGACTACCAATATGGCGGGAAAAAGGTTTCTTATGAAGAATTTATGGAGATCAATGAAAAAAGCACCCTGAGAATGGAGCTAATCAATGGCGAGATCTATTTACTTTCATCTCCCAATATAGGGCATCAGGAGATTCTTGGTCGTTTGTACCTTTTATTTAATGAATACTTTAAAGGCAAGAAATGCAGAGTTTTTCTGGCGCCCTTTGATGTGCATCTGAAAAAGAAGGACATGAAAACTCCCGACGTTGTCCAGCCTGATGTGCTGGTAGCCTGTGACCTGGAGAACAATGTAACTGAAAAAGGTCGGTATATGGGAACCCCGGACTTGGTAGTTGAAATATTGTCCGATACCACCCGCAACAAGGATATGATTGACAAGTTAAATTCCTACATGTTGTCAAAGGTCAAGGAATACTGGATCGTTGACCCCAAGCAGGAGACAATTATTATTTATAGTTTTGACAATAATGAAATTGACAGGATAATGACATTTGAAAGGGGTTGCGTTTCCCGTTCCCTGTTATTTGATGGGCTCTCTGCCGACATTGACAACTTATTTAGCGAACTAATATAACCTTCGCTGGTAGGTGCCCATGACTGTTAATTATTTTTTAGATACCATGGGCCGGTCATGATAGAATATCAAAACACACATGGGGGATTGGGGGTGGATGATCCCAAAGTTGCTGTACTATTGGAGGACATAAAAACACACCGGGTTCTTGGTGATGGACGTCAAATGCTAAGAACTAGTCACTGTACGAGAGGGGCAGAACTTGATCATGAGAGACTACACCATTCGCCTGGCCCGTTTAATCTTAGGGCTTTTCCTGTATGCCTTGGGGATAGCCAGCACCCTTAAAGCTCAGTTAGGTTATGCACCGTGGGATGTTTTCCATGCCGGTGTTGCCATGACCACGGGAATAAGCATTGGCGCCGCCATAATTTTCGTCGGAGTCATTATTATAGTTGCCGTCATGCTGCTAAAAGAGAAAATCGGCCTCGGAAGCCTGGCAAACATGCTACTGGTTGGAGTTTCCCTGGATGCAATTCTTCGGCTTAACATTTTGCCTTCTGCAAACCACTTGTTTCCCGGACTCCTCATGCTGATAGCCGGCTTATTCTCTATAGCATTTGGATCATATTTCTATATCAGTTCAGGCTTTGGTGCTGGACCCCGGGACAGCCTCATGGTCGCTCTGGCCAGGAAGACCGGTTTGCCCGTCGGGATATGTCGTGCTGCGGTAGAACTTATTGCCTTGTTCTTCGGCTGGCGCCTAGGTGGGATGGTTGGCATTGGCACAGTATTATCTGCCTTGTTGGTAGGGTTTTGCCTCCAGTTGGTATTTAAGGTATTAAAGTTTGACGCCACCCTAATCCGACACCAGACCCTCAGGGAAACCTATAGAGCCGTCCTTTCGTCCTCGGTACATGACAAGAGCCAAGGCTGACGATCTTGCCATTGGCTCAGGGTTTATTATTAGCGGGCTTATCTTAATTGTTTCGTGCACATTGTAGATGCGCTGTCTCAGTATGGATGCTTCTATATTGAGAAGCAATCAGCGTTTGCGGGATGCTGTGCTTTTCTATCCGGCTTGACTCCTTTACAGGATTTGAGTGGGAATATGCTTTAGGAGTCATATAGCAACTGCCCCTTGGGGTTCGTTGCTATGTTCTGTATAGGGGAGGAAGACCATAACCCGCTTAGATTCCATGGGGGCAACGACTTTGGTTCCTCATGTATTGCTGCGGCAATAATCAACGCGAAAATCAGGAATTATCGTTGTTTCGGGTAAACTCTAGGACCTCGGCCAGTCTTCTCCATTATACTTCTCCGGCGCTTTCCCCAAACTCAGCAGCTTAACAGCTGCAATAATTTCCTCCCTGCGGGCCCGGGCTTCTTCCTTGGGCAGGTCCACAGCCAAATCAGGAAAGTCGGGAGGACCGTAGCGGAATTTGCCATAGGCCGCCCCGCGAAATTCTCCGTCAATCAGCAGGTAGTACATGGTTTCCCAATCGTCCCTCTCATAAGGTCCCTTAAGCAGATGTTCATGAGCCTTATACAGGAAATCATTTTTGTGGATGGCAAAGACGGATTTTGCCAATGTTATCGGGGCTCGCACCAACTCTTCATCAGATTTCAGGATGAATCCGTTGCCGTACTCTATTAGGATGCCCTGGGAGACTAGCTCAGCAATCGCCGCCTTGATTTCTTTCCCTGGTAGCTTGTAATACGCTTTGGCCATCAAGCAGTCGAACCAGACACAGCGGTAGGCAAAGCGCTGGATTACGACTTTTAATGCTTCCAGCTGGGAGTACTTAGTTAAATTTGCAGCGGGAAACATCTGGGCAAAGGGATACCAGCCCCGGTCCCAATCGCCGTCATATTGGTCTTCGTAGATTAGGAAGGCCACCTGCAGGCGGTGGAGGGCGGGGGTAATGGCCTTGACCAGCAAGCCGGTTTCCTCTTTCATCTGCTGAATATTCATGGGCTCGCCCCGTTCCAGCAGCTCCTTGAGCTGGAGTTGAGCAGGATTTGGGTTGTTGAGGGGTTTGCGGTACAGAGCGGCGAAAAGTTCCAGATCCTCGGGGACAATCCAGCCCAGATTGCCCCCTATTAACCGAAGTTTTAGCAGCCCGTGGCTTCTTTGCCGCCCTCGGTTGTATTCCATGTCATCAAAGTCTGCGCGGTGGGTCAGGCTGGGCGGGTTGCCAAAGCCGTTCCAGTAAACATTGAGCCCGGGTTGGAGGTCGCGGAATAAATCGTCATACTCATCCTGGCCTGCCTTATGGGTCAGGTGCTGCCGCATCATGCGCAGGGCTAATATTTCTGGATTCATGTCTCATTCCTCCCCAATCTCAGCAATTTATCTTGCTGCTCCATATGTTTTTAATGTAGCATGAGCTTCTGCTTCACCTTCGCCCGTGGCTAGATCCTTTGGCGCATGTATGTAGTAGGTAAAATTCCTTTCCACCGCCGGAATGTCCTGATGCTTTTCATCAATGGCCCCATGCAGAACCCGGCCGACAATCATGGCGGCTATGCCTTTCCCTGACAGGTCAGCAGTGTTTTCCAGTTTGCATTCAAAGGTCAAGAATGCTTCTTGGATCCGGGGCGCCTTGATCTCTTTTGCTGGTCCGGGGGTGAGCCCCGCAGCTTCAATTTCGTCAATATCCTCACTGTTATTATCGATGGTGGCCTTGCAATGGGCGTCATAGTCCCGATGCATAAAGTTAATGCAGAATTCCTTATCCCGTAGGATGTTTTTGTAAGTGTGGCCATGCTGCATAAGCCCGGTCAGGACAGCAAAGAATCCGCCGCTGTCCCCAGAAAAGGCGCTCCACGAATGATAGCAGGCATTGGCCTTGCCGTTTTCCTTTCTGGTCGTGATCAGGAACAGGGCGTGGGGGATGCCGCTGACATATTCAAAATGCGAAAAAATGTCATATTGCCCCGGCCAGTATTCTCTGAGGTTGTCAGGCTTCTTCAATCCTACTTCGTATTTCATTACAATTCCTCCAGTACTATGATTTCTTCGATAGTACCATGACGAACTAGACAACTGCATGTCATGTTCCTAAATACAAGCGAGAAATATTTTGGGCCAGCTCTGCAAACTCCCGCCGGATGTTTTCCGGCTCAAGGATCTCTGCCTTATCGCCAAAGCCCAGGAGCCAGGCGAAGGCGTACTCCTTGTTTGTGTAGTTCAGGGGCATAATTAGATAATCATCAGTTTCCTCGTAACATTTCGGGCCGTAATCCTCAATTAAGCGGAAGCGCATGCTCCTGGCAAAGCGGACCAGCATACTGTGCGAATCTGGGAACGCATCGCTGCCGCTGGCTTTCTCCTGGGGAACCTGGCGGGAAACAAAGGTCCCTGGGGTTACTTCTAAATCCCACAGCCGGTTGAGCTTGAAGCGCCTGAAATCCTCACGAAGCCTGCACCAGCCGAAGACATACCACGCATTCCACTGGAATTGGATAAAATACGGTTCAATTTCCCGGCGAGTTTCGCCCTTGGCGTAACAGTAGTCAAAGCTAATTACCCTTTGGGCGGCGATGGCGCTTTTCAGCAGGGCAATTTTCTCAGTCAAGCTGTCTTTATATTGGGAGGACAGGTCAATGATGATACTGTCGGCGACTGAGACTACGGCGTTTTCCGGCGCCAGCTTTGCAAGCAAGCTTTCATAGTTGGATGTTTTGGACACCGAATCCATACCTTTCAAACCTGTTATCAGGGTTTGTAGCTCATCGGAAGTCAGCACATTGTTGCGGATTTTATATCCTGCCATGATGGCCAGGCCGCCATTGCCACCTTGGGTGGCCACAATGGGAATCCCCGCCAGGCAAAGGCTGTCTATATCCCGCATGATGGTCCGCCGGGATACCTCAAAGCGCTTGGCCAATTCAGGCGCAGTGGTCCTTTCCTTTTGCATCAGTATCGTAAGAATGCCCATAAGCCGGTCGATTTTCATTTACATCACCAAGGACAGTATACCATGCCAACATGACAGGGACATGTCATGTTCATGTAAGGCAAAACCCTTGCGCCTCTTTCCTCATTCAATGTCGGGATATTCTCCAAAAACCCTTGGTGACCGATCCTGTTACCAAATATTTCTCCATAAGCAGGGGAATTGAGGTAAACTGTAGAATATTGTCAGTATCTCTGATTTTCTGGAGGGGATCCCATGAATCTCAACCTGGAACAAAAGAAACTGATCACCGCCACCCCCGGCGGCGCCATGCTGGTTCGCGGAGTCGCCGGCTCCGGCAAGACCACTGTTGCCGTGCACCGAGCAGGCTATCTCTTGAACAATTACTGCCTGGACGAGACTGACCGAGTGTTATTGGTTACCTACACCAACACCTTGGTCAAGTACCTGCGCTTTCTCTATGAAAAGGTCAATGTGGAGGGGGAGGGGTATGTCAACCTCTTTGGCCCTAACAAGTCTCAGGTAGACATTATGACCATAGATAGCCTTTTTTTCCGCTATTATTGCAACCTTTTCGATCAATCCCAACGACGGGAACAGATGTATAACAATAACAATAAGAGATACCAGGTTATTAGGAGCTGTATCGCTGAGTTGGCCAAGAAGTTTAAGGATACCAATATCCTGGACCCGAAGAACGCCAACTTCTTGCTGGATGAGATCGATTGGATCCGCTCCTGCAATTATATGGAGTTATCTGAGTACCAAAGTGTCGACCGCCTGGGGCGCCAGAGCGTCAAGCAATCTGAAGGTCCCCAGCGGCTGCGCAAGAACTCCGAGACCCGCCAGGCTATCTATGAGCTGATGCTGGCCATTGATGCCCGCCTAGAGGAAGAAGGCCTCATCGATCCCAAGACCAGGGACATCCTGGTATTAAAGAAGGCCCAGGAGCAAGCTGAGCCAAAGTACACCCATATCATTGTCGATGAGAGCCAGGACCTGACCCGGGTGCAGCTAGGGCTCCTCAAGCTGCTGTACAAGCCCGGAGATTATTCCAGTCTGCTCT
>DAIOXA010000021.1:0-443 GCA_036758185.1 Bacillota bacterium | reverse complement strand
CCAGAGCATCTATCCCCATTCCTGGCTGGTCCGGGGGCGGAGTTTCACCAGCCTGGGCCTGGACCTGACGGGCAGGGGCAATGTGCTGAGCAAGAACTACCGGACCACCACCCAGATTGCCCAAGCTGCCTACAGCCTCATTGAGGAGAACACAGATATTGTCGAGGACGAGTACTATGTGGAACCAGCCCTCTTGGACAAGCAGGGCCAGTACCCGGTGTACAAGCATTTCTTCACCGAGAATGAAGAAGCGGAATATGTTGCCCGGGAAATACGCCAGTTGCTAAGTACATACCGCCCCGGAGAGATTATCGTCATCGCCCGGCTCAACCGGCAGTTGGAACTGGTCCAGCTCCAATTGGAGGAGCAGGGACTGACCTGCCAGCTCCTAAAGGGCAGGGACGCCAATTTTGATGATGACAGCATCAAGCTGTTGACCATCC
>DAIOXA010000020.1:12238-14260 GCA_036758185.1 Bacillota bacterium | reverse complement strand
TTACGGATGGAGCGGTGACCAAGGCGACTGCCGCCCGGGGCGAAGAGCTGCTGCTGGCCCTGCTGGAAACCGATGCCGGCGCTCGCTACGTGGGCGAAGTGGCGGTGGGCACCAACTACGGCATCCAGAAGTTTACCCGCAACATGCTCTTTGACGAGAAGATTGGCGGTACCGTGCACCTGGCCATCGGCGCTTCCTATCCTGAAAGCGGTGGCGCCAACCAGTCCGGCATCCACTGGGATATGCTCTGCGACATGCGCGCCGGGGGAGAAATCTTCGCCGACGGTGAGCTGGTCTACAAAAATGGAAAGTTTGCAGATTTTTAGTGGCTTTCCAAAGGATCCTGCTCTAATTTCTGACTTCTGACTTCCGGCCTCCGACCTCCAAAGTACAGGGTTGCCATTTGGGGATTTTTTCGGTAGAATAAACCAGAGTAATAAATAAACGAAAGGGAGGTAATACTGATGACCGTCACCAACGTTTTCAGTTCAAACCAAGAAAACTACAGGGGGTTTAACATTGGAATATTTGAACGCCCGGAAGGTATTACCTGCCCGCCTGATTGCTGAGTTACAAAAGTATGCCTCGGGCAAGCTGGTATACATTCCCATAGAAAATTGTCAGCGCACCGGTTGGGGCCAGCTCAGCGGCGCCCGTCGGGAGTTAGATCGACGCAATGGCCAGATTTGCGCCCAGTTTCAACAGGGTAAGAGCATCGACACCCTGGCCAGCAAATTCTTTCTCAGTCCCGAAACCATTAAGAAAATAGTGTACAGCAAAAAGTAAGCAGAGAGCGCCAACTCTCTGCTTTTCTCTACTATACTTCCTTGAGCAATTGCTTTAACTCATCGGCCATGGCGCCCACGACGATTTGCAAGGCATTGCCTTTGCCAATAACTCCCGCCGCCCCCAGGGCCAGCAGGCGTTCCCTGTCTACCAGGGTGGGATCCCGGACCACCACCCGCAATCGCGTCAGACAGCTGTTGATTTGGGCCAAATTTCCCCTGCCTCCCAGGGCGGCGACGATGGCTTGAGCTGTTGTCCCGTCGGCCTTAAGGGATGCTGCCCCTTCCCCAGCCAGGCGCCCAGGAGTGGGCAGGTTGAGCTTGGCAATGATGGCGGAGAAGACAAAATAATAGAGCAAGCCAAATCCCAGGCCCAGGGGTAAGAGCAACCAGGCCTTGTCTGAGAGGTGTAGGTTGACCAGGTATTCCAGGATTCCCGCCGAGGAGCCAAAGCCGTGGCGAAAGCCCAAGAGTTGGCTGAGCAGAAAGGAGGAGCCGGTTAGGAGCACGTGGACTCCGTAGAGGAGGGGTGCGGTGAAGAGGAAGGCAAATTCCACTGGTTCAGTTATCCCGGTAAGGATGCTGGTGGCAGCAGCGGCCACCAGCAAGCCCTTGACCTTGCTCCTTTGCTGAGGCAAGGCAGTGCGATACATGGCCAGGCAGGCGGCGGGAAGGGCGAAGAGCTTTATGGGATAAGCCCCGGCCAAAAAGCTTCCGGCGCTTGGATCCCCAGCCAGGAATCGGAACACCTCACCCCGGACTACTTCGCCGCCAGCGGTGGTGAACTCTCCCATCACTGCCAGGACGAAGGCATTGAGGACATGGTGCAGCCCAAGGGGCAGGAGCAGCCGCTCCAGGGCGCCGTACGTATAGACCCCCAAGCTACCTGCAGAGTAAACCCACTCTCCCGCAGTACTGATTGCGCTCTGCAGGGGGGGCCAGATTAGGCCCAATGCCACACCCAGGGCGGCGCTGGTTAGGCTGGCAATGATGGGCACAAACCTGCGCCCGGCAAAGAAACTCAAGAAGGGATGAAACTTTACCTTATGAAAGCGACTATAGAGGAGTCCAGCGTTTAGGGCGGCAATGATCCCCGCCAGAATTCCCATGTCCAGGCTGGCGGTGCTACCCATGGATGCCACTCCGGTGATAATTACATAACTAATGGCGCCGGTAAAGCCTGCAATGCTGGCGTCGTCGGCCAATCCGATGGACAGGCCGACGGCAAATATCAGGC
>DAIOXA010000020.1:11865-12228 GCA_036758185.1 Bacillota bacterium | reverse complement strand
ATCATCTGCCCCGCCGCCTCCAGGGGTTGGGCCACAGCGGAGATGGGAATGACATTGCCCAGGGCCAGCAGCAGGGCCGCCGCCGGCAGGACGGCAATGGGTGTCATGGCCGCCGAACCAAACTTCTGGAATCTACCTTTTGCCATTAAAATCCCCCCAGTCTTTTCTACCAGTTTAATTGTATGTCGGGGTCTAATAATCCTGCTTAAGGGACAAAAAAACCGCCTATACAGGCGGCGCCACCCTGGGTTGCTGTGGGGACGGGGATTCCTTGGCTGGCATTTCTGCGGTGGGGGGGACAAAGGTATGATTATTGTGCAGGCTGCGAAAGGCCTCGGCCCAACGAAAGTCAGTGCCCCGGGC
>DAIOXA010000020.1:7782-11814 GCA_036758185.1 Bacillota bacterium | reverse complement strand
GAAGGCCGGAAATTGGCTAGCATGGTTGGACAGGGCCCGGGCCTTTTGGCGGATGACGGTGCCAATGTCCACCAGCACATTGGGTTTGGCACTGGCATAGAGGTAGACTAGGGCATCGGAATCCTGTTCATTGATGGCGTGAACTACAGCTTCGCCTAAGGCAAAGTGGTCCCGGTGATACAGCCAAGGGTGAAGGTGGACATGGTCAATGGTCAGGACCAGGTGGGGTTTTTCTTGGTCGATGAGCCTTCGCACCTGCCCTTTTAGGTCTGTACTGTCCAGGGCTCGGTCAGGGAGTCCTAAGTACTTGATCTCATCATAGCCCAAGATGCGGCCGGCCCGCTGTTGTTCTTGACGGCGGTGACGGCCAAGATTTTGAACGGGACGACTTAGCTCTCCGTTGCTGCAGTCAACCACGGTGATGTCATTACCCAGTAGGTGCAAGCGGCGGAGGACGCCACCGGCAAAGAGTTCTAAATCATCGGGATGGGCGGAAAAGGCCAGTACTTTTTGTCCCCCTTGGAGCATAATATAGGCAGCATCCTTGGCATCCTTGGGCCGAGTTGGGGCAAATTGGCGTAGCCTATGCCAGGCATACAATCCCCCCGCCGCCGCCAGCCCCCCGGCTAGGGCCAGGATATACTTTGATTTACTAATTCCTCTCACGGCATTCACCTCATTCCTTAGTGTGCCAGTGTAGGGAGGGGGCTATACCTAAATGCAGTTGCATTGGACGTTGGGAATGGGTTAGGATAGGGCCAGGAGGGTGAATATGGATAAGCGTGGAAATAAACTACACAAGACGCTGCAATTGGTTATGTTGCGCATACAGGACAGCGACAACTTGCAGCGGGTGGAGATAAAGGCGGGGGACATCTCTCTGGTGTTGAAGGTTGACCCGGATCAGCCCCAGGTTCTGCAGAGTGGAGGGACAAAAGCGCCCCTGCGGGATTTGCCGACATACTTGGCTACCATGGTTCAGAAGGAGGCACGGGGCAGCATCCGCTTTGTCCAGCGGGGGGCCTTGGTCACCGTGGAGCTCTATCCCAGGGATGTCAAGATGAGTATCAGCACTCTGGACGATCCGGCTACCGGGCATCAGCACCCGGTGGAATACGGCACCCGCCAGCAGTTTATCCAGGCTCATGAGGCCAGGGAACTACTCCAGGCCCTGGAGATTGCCTCGCCGGAGGGCAAGGTGCGGGCCGACCGTCGCCGCAAGTACTACCAGGTAGACCGGTTTGTCGAGCTGGTGGATGAAATGCTGGGGGATTGGCGGCAAGAGCGTCCCTTGGTAATCTTGGACTGCGGGTGCGGCAAGTCTTACCTGTCCTTTGTTCTCAACTACTGGTTGACGGAAAAGCGCCGCATTCCCTGCAAAATAATCGGTATCGACGGCAATGCCGAAGTAATTGAGGCCAGCCGCAGAATTCAGCGCCGCCTCAACTACCGGAATATGGAATTCCTTGTGGGCAGCATTAAGGACTATCGGACCAGGGAAAGGGTGGACATGGTCCTCAGTCTTCATGCCTGCGACACTGCCACCGATGAGGCTTTGGCTTTAGGAGTGTACTTGAAGAGCAAGTATATTATTTCGGTTCCCTGTTGCCAGGCAGCCCTGCGGGAGCGCATTGACTATTCACCCTGGCAGGCGGTGGCCCGGCACAACATCTTCCGCAACCGACTCTCCGACGTGCTCACCGATGGCCTACGCACCGCCGCTCTGGAGGGCCGGGGCTATAAGGTTTCGGTGGTGGAATATGTTTCTCCCCTGGACACCCCCAAGAACATCATGATTCGGGAAGTTGCCCAGGGAGGCCGGACTGAGGAGGCAGAATACAGACAGCTTCAAGCCCTGGTGCAAGGTGTGCCGCCTCTGGAAGCCATGCTCCAAATCCTCAATAAAAGATAATTCTTGGCCTCTAGTAGTATACTAGTAACAAAAATATGGAGGACAGAAAGTGGAACGCATCTGCCCCATCTGTAACGGTCTTCAAAGCATCCCCAGATTTTGCCCTCACTGCGGCAAGGAGATGGAGGAAAGGGGAGCGCTGCAGGACTTTATCGATGATTATAGTCCCTACCTGAGTCAGGAATTGGGGGAGAACCTATTGCAGACCAAGGATTGTGTCCACCTGTACTATTGCTCCTATTGCGACATGGATGTGCGGGTGGCGACGCCCAATTGGTATGTCTGAAAGGAGGAAGTCCCATGAACAAGCCGGTATTCTTCTATTACCCCCAGTGAAGCACGGCAAGCAGAGCCAAGGCCTGGCTCACCGACAATGAGGTAATTACCCTTCAGCGTCATATCCTGCGGGAGCAACCCAATAGGACAGAGTTGGCCCACATGGCCCTAGTACTGGGACATGCCCGAGAATTGGTGGCTACCCGCAGTAAGTTCTTTAAGGCTTCGGGGCTGGACTTAAAATTAGACTCTGAGGCCCAAATTCTTGATGCCCTGGAAGGGGAACCCAGGATGCTGAAACGCCCGCTGCTCTTTGATGACAAGCGGGCGCTGGCAGGCTTTCGGGAGAAGGATTACCTGGAGTTTTTCCAAAAGTGAAGCAGATAATTATAACCCCCAAGCAATGGGCCGGGATTTAGGTGGCTGGGAAGCCATGACAATGACAAATATAATTCTGGCCCATCATGCCGGGGCCAGACTGTTGCAGCAGGCGACGGGCCGGTATCCTTCACCAGAGGAGCTGGCCTGCTTTATTAGTGGCGGGGGGGATATGGAGTATTTCCAAGCAAGAGGGGACGTCTTGGTGGCCCAGGCTGTCCTGGATTCACCTGAGGAACTGGAACTGGATCTGGGGCGGCTCTACCAGCAGCTGCGCCAAGCTCAAGAAAAAAAGGGCTTGGGTCAAGTCTTTACTCCGGTGCACGCAGTGGAGGCGGCCCTAAGCCTGGTGGGGGTCGGGGAGGCAGAAAGGGTTATCGTCCCGGCTTGCGGGGGGGGGGGGTTTTTGCTCTCTGCCGCCCGCCGCTGGCCCGGGGCCAACATTGTCGGAGTGGACATCGATGCCCTGGCCTTGGCGGTGGCAAGGTCCCGCCTCACCCTGGCGGGAATCCAGGGGGTAAGGCTGCTCCAGGGCAATGCCCTGATCTTGCCCATGGGGCGGGATTATGACTTGGTGCTGGGCAACCCGCCTTGGGGAGGCAAGTTGGATGCTGGCCAGGTGGAAACCTACACCATTTCCCCTGGCAAACTCCTCAACTCCTTTGTGTACTTCATTGAGCTGGCTGCCAGATTGCTGAGGCCCGGGGGAAGAATGGCCCTGGTGCTGCCCGAGGCCTTTATCAAGGTGTGGGGCTACCAAGGCGCCCGGGAGTGGTTTATGCAGAACTTTGCCCTGTCCGGTCTGCACTACCTGCCCCATCTCTTTAGGGATTACTATGCTCCCGCCATCATCATGGCAGCGGTGAGAAGGCCGGCGGTAGCGCCACAAGAGATTCCCGTCTGGATTCAGCGGGGGCGGGGGAAAACTCATCATTACAATACCTTACCAGCCCAGGCTGTGCAGCCCCAACGTATAAATATCAATTGGCGCCGGGGCATGGAGGCAGTATGGAGCAAGTGTGCCCAGGGCGCCGTCTACCTCCGGGAAGGCAATGTTGGCGCACCTCTACCCCCGGGGCAGGCGGTGGTGGACTTTTCCCTAGGTGTCGTCACCGGCGATAATGACCGCTTTGTAGACGATAAGCCCCTTTCCTCGCTGCATGTGCCCGTGCTTCGGGCCAGGGACGTCAGGCCCTTCTGTGTTGGCCAACCCTCCAGCTGGCTTAAATTTAAGGCGGGAGAGCTGAAGCAGGCGCCGCCCTTGGCAAAGTACCGGGTTCCCGCCAAGATCGTCTATCGCTTCATCGCCCGGGAAATAATGGCCGCTCCAGATTATAGTGGCGCCCCTACCCTGAATAACCTCAACATCATCATCCCCCTGCGCCTACCCTTTTCCTTGGAATACCTCTTGGCCCTCCTCAACAGCAAGCTCATCAACACTCTGTACATGTACAGGTTCTTTACCG
>DAIOXA010000020.1:7290-7772 GCA_036758185.1 Bacillota bacterium | reverse complement strand
AGGTCCTGACTCGGCCTCTCAAGCAATTGCCCTTACAGGTGGGGAGGGAAGAAGAACAGCAAAAAATAACCTCCCTTGTTCGGGACCTGGTTGCAGGTCAAGGAGATGGGGGGCTACTGGATGAAGTAATCTTTAGCCTTTATGGATTGGGCGAGGAAGAGCGGAACTTAATTGCTCAGCAACACCGACGACTGCGGGGAGTGTTCTTTGTGTGACAATACCAGCCATGTATCGGTAGGTAAACTGGCTGGTATTTGTCTTGAACCTAATGTTGGAATAAAAGGGAGCGGAAGCCTTCAGGATAAGACATATTTGCTAGGTGCTGAATGATGACACTGGCCACAGCCAGCACTGCAGTAAGGGGCAGGATGATTCTCACTGCTTTGGGGATTTTGGCAAAGTTATTGCCATGGAGAAAGACCATTGCCCAGATAATGCCCAGAACCACTGTGACCCCGGAAGAGATGCCGGAGACATTAAAC
>DAIOXA010000020.1:3254-7280 GCA_036758185.1 Bacillota bacterium | reverse complement strand
GAGGGCGAGAACATACCCATCAAACTGCTGAAGACCTTGACCAGCAAGGCGAGGATGACTGCCATATGGAGAGGTTATAACCCATACCATCACCTTCGTAGCTTTTTTCGCCAATGTATTAGTATTTTCCTGCCAAATCGGTTAAATGCCTTTTTGAACTTTCCATGAGTTATAATAGAGTTATAGATAAGAGTTTTTCCCGGCCAGACCCTGGGCGGGGGCCAGGGGATGTGGCCTATTTCACAAGGAGAGAATTAGGTATGCTTATTACTATTTATACCCCCGCCTGATGACCGCTGCCGACAATATGCAAGTAGGAAATCGGAGATCAGAATTCAGAAGCTCTGCGCGGGTCTAGGCTATCAGGTGTAGGCATTCACAGCAGATATCCACGGAATCGACTGGGTCTATATGCACAAGGGAGGGAGAAAATGTTGAAAGTGGATGCAGTACTAGATATCTTAACTGAACTATATCCTCAGGCCGCCTGTGCGCTGGAGCACCGCAATGCCTTTGAACTCCTCATTGCTACAATCCTCTCTGCCCAATGCACTGATGCCCGGGTAAATATAATTACCCGGCGCCTCTTCACCGTAGCGGCTACTCCTGAGGAAATGCTGGCCCAGGGGGTGGAGGGGGTAAAGGCCTTAATTCACGGATGCGGACTCCACAACAACAAGGCGGCAAATATTATCGCCACTTGCCAAGTGCTTGTAGAGCAGTATGGCGGGGAGGTGCCTGGCAATCGGGAGTATTTGGAGGCCCTGCCGGGGGTGGGGCGAAAGACCGCCAACGTCGTCCTCAGCAACGCCTATAACATACCGGCCATTGCCGTGGACACCCATGTCTTCCGGGTAGCCAACCGCATTGGCCTGAGTAAGGCTGCCAATCCCCGCAAGACAGAGGAGCAGCTGATGGCGGCAATTCCCCGGCAGCGCTGGAGTCATGCTCATCACCTCCTCATCTTCCACGGACGCAATTTGTGCAAGGCCCGCAAGCCCCAGTGTGAGCAGTGCCCCCTGGCGCCAAATTGCACTTTTTTTGGAGGGGGTTCCATGTGAAGACGATAAAGCTTTCAGATGGTAAAGGGCAGCGAATAGAGGATTTTGGAGGAGTCATGGTTCGCTCCAGTGGCGGTGTGCCCCCCGTCTGGGCTGCGCTGCTAAAATTTCTTCCCCGCCATAACCGAGTGCTGGATTGGGGGAGTTGGCATGGGCTGGCTGCTCTCTGGCTGAGGGTGGTATGGGATAATCGGGTTGTATATGCTCATTCCAGTTCATTATGCCTTGCCCAAGCCCGGGACAGTGCCGTGGCCAGTGGGTTGGATCTAGAGACGGCAGCCATGTTTCCCTTGACGGGACAATGGGAAACTGTTATCCTGGCCGCTCCTGAGTCCAATGATGCTTTTGCCTTATTGGCAGGCCAGGCAGCTGCCTGCGTCGTCCCTGGAGGCCAGGTGCTGGTGGTGGATAAGCAATATCGCAGCGAGGTGCTGGAACAACAATTCGCCAACGTTTCCCCCCAGGATAGCGGTGAGGGCTGGACCATTATCCGTTGCCAGCAGGCTCGGGCGGAAGGTAGTCCTCTTCCCTGGCGAAATATACAGGTGCTGGTGCGGGGCATCCAGGTGGAGCTGGACACTCTGCCGGGGAATTTCTCCCCCCAGGGCCTGGATAGAGGTACCTGGACAATGTTGGAGGAAGCCCAGATTCCTCTCGGCGGAAGGGTGTTGGATTTGGCCTGCGGCTATGGCATTGTAGGCATTGTGGCCGCAAAGCTGGGTGCCGGGGAAGTGGTGTACGTCGATGATGACCTGGTAGCCCTTGCTGCCTGTCGACACAACTTAGAAAAGTTGGCCTTGGGTGGTGAGCTAGTGCATAGCCATGACCTCAGGATGGTGGCTGGCAGGTTTGACTGTATCCTTACTAATCCCCCCTATCACACAGATTACGGTGTAGCTAAAAGATTTATTGATTTTACCGCCGAGAGGCTTACGTGTGGGGGCTGGCTCTATGTGGTGGTAAAGAAGCCGGATTGGTATGTCAACAAAATTCGGGCGCTGTTTGGCGGTTGCCGGGTGGTGGAGCGGGACGGGTATAGCGTGATTTCTACCCAGCGACGCCCCATTAAGTCTACAGGTATTAATAGGCCTAAGACCACCAGGAAACATGCACGCAGACAGCAAGCGACCAGGGGGAGGGAGAGAAAAAATGGATAGTATAAAGACATTGGCCGCCCTGCTGGCCGAAAGCAAGGATACCCTGGTCCTCACCGGGGCCGGGGTTTCCACCGAGAGTGGCATCCCCGACTTTCGCAGTCCGGGCGCCGGGCTCTGGTCCACCATGGATCCCATGGAGCTGTTTTCCCGAACGGTGCTGGCCCATGACCCTGGGAAATTTTGGCGGCGGGCAGAACCGATTTTCCGCGCCATGGTTAGGGCCAAGCCCAATGAGGCCCACTTCGCTTTGGCAGAAATGGAAGGGGCAGGGCTAATTCGGGGAGTTGTGACACAAAATATTGATAGCCTGCACCAAGCGGCAGGTTCCGAAGTTGTCCTGGAGGTTCATGGTCACTTGCGCACCGCTCACTGTCCCGGATGTGGGGTGCAGGCGGATATGGTCTCCGTGCTGGATCAGGTTGCAGCCGGGGAGATCCCCCATTGCACCTGCGGGGATGTCTTTCGCCCCGATGTGACCCTCTTCGGCGACCCACTGCCCCAAGACTTCCAGACTGCCTGGTGCTGGACCCGGGTCTGCGATCTCCTACTGGTAATCGGCTCTAGCTTGGAGGTGGCGCCGGTGTGCTGGTTAGTTCCCCAGGCGCGGCGGGTTGCAATTGTCAACATGGGTGAAACCCAATGCGATGATCTGGCAGAAGTAATAATTAGGGGAAAGGCCGGGGAGGTGCTTCCCGTGTTGGCGGAAGCGGCGAAAGGGCAATTCTCTGGGCAATAAAGGAAATGACCTCAATCTGCAAGGGCGGACTGAGGTCATTTGCGTCCCGCCCAGGGCAGGATCAGGGGGAATAATATCACACCGTAGCCATGGGATACAGCCAGAACTGGAAAGCCGGCTCCGGCTTGCCTGTGACTAGCCAAATAAGCAGGACCAGGCCAAAGGTCAGGAGGCCAATGAGGATGATCTGTCCCCCCAGAACCAGCCCGGGACCCTTACGCCGCGAGAAGAGCAGTTTGACGATGGAAAGGAGTAGCCCTAGAAGGGCCAGCCCTAACCCGATAAAGGCGCCCAGAGTATAGGTCCACAGGCCGAATTCCTCGGTAAAGGCAAAGTGGTCTATACCGGTCAGTAAAGCCGTCAAACCCAGGGCGATGAGCAGGGAAGCGCGCATCTGTCTCATAAGATCACCTCCAGGAGTAGTGTGTCCAGGAGGGTGCAATTTAGTTTCTGCTTCGCTGCAAAAACATCCAGATGCCAGCTACCACCAGCGCCCCCCCCACCAGGAGAAGGGGGCCGGGGACTTCCCCATAGATGGGGATGGCCAGGGCTGTGGCTATCACCGGTTCGCCCAGGGCGCTGACGGATATGGTGGCAGCGGGCAAGTACTTCAGGGCCCAGTTCAACAAGGTGTGGCCACAGATGGTGGGGACTACCGCCAGGCAGGCAAAGGCCAGCCAATCTATGGAAGAATAGCCAGCCAGGGGCACTGATGCGGCCAAATTATAACCCAACAGCAATATGGCGCTGGTACCGTAGACCAAAAGGGCGTAGACGGGGATGGGGATCCTGGGGCGCACCTTTCTGCCCACCAAGTAATAACCGGCAAGCATAACTCCACCGGCAGCAGCCAGCAGGTTTCCGGAAAAGGCCGTCCCCGCCAATTGGTAGTCGCCCCAGCCCAGCATTGCCATGCCCGCTACAGCCAGTGCCGCCCAAGGCAGGGCGGCGGGCCGGAACTTTTCGCCCAGGAGCAGCCAGCCGGCAGAGACCACCAACAAGGGGTGAATGTTGACCATCAAGGCGGCGCTACTGATGCTGGTTAGCCCCAGGGAGGTAAACCAGAAGACAA
>DAIOXA010000020.1:0-3244 GCA_036758185.1 Bacillota bacterium | reverse complement strand
TCGGATGGCCATGGGCGCCAGGAGTAGACAGGTGAGGAACAGGCGGTAGAAGGCCGTCACCGAAGCCGGCGCCTCCGTCATGCGGACAAAGATGGCAGAAAAGGACACCCCCACCACCCCCAGGGCGAGAACCAGCAGGGGGTTAATTGGCGGGGTAGGGGAGTTTGACGGTCTCGTTTCCAATCTCTACTCCTCCTCTAGGCTACAAGGTGTGAACCCATTTTTGATCCGTAGCAAGAAAGCTCCCAGGGGGAGCCACACTTTGTACCATATCACAGGTTGGCGAAGAATACTAGACTTGCATTCCTCAACTGTTTGCGATAGATTAAATGTAAGTAAATATTAATGGGGAAAGTGAAACATATCACAACCCAGAGGAGGCGGTCATTGTGGCTGTTTGCGCCAGTGTAGGGGCCTGTGGGCTCTACTGTGGGAGCTGTCCCCACTACCTGGCCCGCACGAATCCTATACTAAAGACTAGGCTGACAAAGGCCCTTAACTGTCGGGAGGAAGATGTCATCTGCAATGGTTGTCGAGATGTGACCAAGAACTGTTGGGGCTATCACTGCAAGATCAGGCTATGTGCCGAGAAAAGTGGCTTTGCCTATTGCAATCAGTGCCCCCAATTACCCTGCGAAAAGCTCAAGCGCCTGTCTGCTGGTTATTGGGACATGCCGGTTCAGCAGCTCAAGGAGCTAAAGGGCATGGGTGAGTTGGCTTTTCTCGAACTGATGGGGAAAAGGTGGACTTGCCCTTGCGGCGGTCCCATCTCCTGTTACACAAACAAGTGTACAAGGTGCGACAAGGAAGTTATGGAGATGGTAAGTAGCTAGCAGCCAGGCTGCTTTTTTTTTGTCCTACGTTGTTCTAGACTGCTCTTTATGAAAAATGAGGTCCCTGCCAGCGGCCGCTGACCTCGGCCCTCAGGTGCTTGAGTGAAGCCTGCCGCCAGCAGGGCTGTCGACTCTTTAGTCCCCCTCTCTGCTAAAGAGCAGGCCTATGCCAATGGCAATCAGAATTAGTGGCCACCACTCCCCCCAGCTGCCAATGATACCTAAATTAGACAGCAGGAAAATGATTCCGACGGCAATGAGAATCAAGCCAGGTGTTAGATTTTTTTTCATAATATCTCCTCCAATTAGTCAAATAACTCACTGACGGATTTCCGATTGTGAATGCGCCGGATGGTCTCAGCGAATAGGGGTGCAGCGCTGGCGATAGTGATTTTTTCGCAGTTTTTGGTGTTGGGGTTGGATACTGTGTCCGTTGCGACTAGCGTTTCAATTTTGCTTTGCTCCAGTTTGGTGTAGCCCTCTCTGCTCAACATGTTGTGGGCAACACAGGCAAGGATGCGCCTTGCTCCCCGCCTATGCAGTTCTTGGGCTAATTCGGCCAAGGTTCCACAGGAGATTGAGAAATCATCTACAATCACGGCGTTAGGAACATTGTACCATAAGATTCGGCGCCAAGCTATTTTACCTGAATCTGTAACAAGACTCCCCAGGTCGATTAGGGAAGTCTTTACCTTCTTTTATGGTCGCGCTTCCAATAGCTTGATTGCCTCGGAAATGCTGTCGGGAATCACTGCCTTGCCCCCCAGGAGAATGATTTCCTGGGGTCCGCTCCCAAGGATGTACTCCCTTACCGGCAAAGAGACCACATCCCCCACCAAGAGAAGGGCGGCATTGTCCCGGGCTGCCAGGACGGCGCCACTAATGGCATCGGCAAAATCTCGGCCAGTGGCCAGGTACAGCCGCTGGCTTTGGGGCCGGAAATATTGGGCCAGGGCCACCGCCGTATAATATCGGTTTTGCCCCTCCAGGCGCAGGGGTAAGGGGAGTTGGTTATGGACAGTGCTGCTGACCACACCAGTTCCGCCTGCGATGATGGTATTGGTAATCCCCAGCTCTTCAATAACTTGAGCTGTGTCCACAGGCAATTGATTGGTCTGGGCGAGGAGGATGGGCATCCCACCGGCAGCGGCAAAGGGGGCGGCAGCAAGGGCATCGGGGAAGTTGCCGCCATAGGCAATAACTGCTCTGTGGACTGCGGTATGCTCTGCCAAGCACCGGGCGATTTCCGCCGCCGTGGCGTATCTATTGCTCCCTGCAATCCGCTCTGTACTTAGGTTTAACCCCTGCATCAGGGTGTCTTGCACTTCCTTGGAGATGGCGCCCTCACCCCCCAGGAGGTAAACACGGGTGGCGCCCAGGCGGATGAGTTCCTCCCGGGTGGCCAGGGGGAGGGCGTTGGGTTGAGTCAAGAGAATTGGTGCGTTCAGGGCTGCCGCCAAGGGGACACCGGCCAGGGCATCGGCATAGTCATCCCCCCGGGCCAGCAAGACGGTGTCCGCTTCTGCCCAGCCTGTCTGGCTGACTGCCGCTGCCGTGGCGTACCTATTGCTACCGCTTAGGCGCTGAAAGCTAAAGGCCAAGGGGCTGAGGCTTAGTTTCAAGTCTAGGGATTCTCCAGGAGTAAGGGTGATCTCCCTTTCCAGGGTGCTGTACCCTCGAGCTTCTACCCGCAGAGTCAGGGTCCCCCCTGCGCCGACAGTGTGGAGGATGTGGAAGCTGCCGGCAAAGATGCCATCGGCATAGCCGGTGCAAGTAGAGACGCCGGTTTCTAGAATGGTGATGGTAGCTTCCAAAGGTAGAGCTCCGTCGCCCTCAGTGCCTTGAATGCGAGCCTTAGGTGGGTGCTGCATTGTTTCTGCCGAGCCCGTCCCTTCCAGGCTGAACCAGTCGATGAACCAACCAAGCCTGCCGCCCCCGTCTTCCCCGGCTAGCAGGTCAAAACCCAAAATCACGGGGTCGGGCCAGTTGTTCCAGCCCCTAAGGTCCAAGGTGGTGGTCTGCCAACCAGCGCTGCTTCCGGTGAAGGTCTCCAGGACATCCCAGTCATCCAAATTGCCTGCGCTAATAACTATCTGGGCGGTATCTCCTGGGGCCAGGTCAAACCAATGCAGAAAACTCACTTTTGTCCCGGCGAATTCTCGCAGATCCAAAGGTGGCGCATAGAGGGAACTCCAGGAGTCGGAACTGTACTGTCCTGCTAGCCCAGTGCCAAAGAGGGCTTGTCCATACTGGGGCTGGGGGCTATTGTCGCCTCTGCCCCATTCCCAATCCCCGTCCCAAATCCAGCCCAGGGGGAACTGGCTATAATCCGTGGTATAGGGGGGAGTGATTCCCAGGGCCAGGCTGACTAGGTGGGGACCGCTTATAGATTCTATTCCCGCCCGGTTTTC
>DAIOXA010000019.1:0-14394 GCA_036758185.1 Bacillota bacterium | reverse complement strand
AGGTGGATCTGAGCACCTCTTTGTGAAGGGATTTTGTGAACAATGAATTCACTGCATGTCATTCTCGCTACAAATACCAATTAAGCAGCCCGGGAGAAACTCCCGGGCTAATTTATTAGAGGGCGAAGTCGCCGGTATGGGCCACTTCTAGGAACTTGGCCAGGAGCTTGGCGGTGTTCTGAAGGTCCTCCCTGTTCATGGTCTCGACGTTGCTGTGCACATAGCGAGTGGGCACCGACAGGGTGATGACGGGGCAACCACTGTGGGATCTCTCCATGGCGCCAGCATCGGTGCCACCCCGGGGCAGTATCTCCATCTGGTATTTGATCTCGTTCTTCTCAGCCAAATCCCGCATAAAGTCCACCAGCTTGTAATTGGAGATGGAGGCGCTATCCATGACCTTGATGGCTGCGCCCTGACCCAGGGCTGAAATCTGAAATTGCGGGGTGCTACCAGGACCGTCCACGGCCAGGGTCACGTCCAGAGCCACGCCGATATCGGGCCTGATGCCATAGGCGCCGGTGGTGGCGCCCCTAAGGCCTACCTCTTCCTGGACAGAAGCTACCGCATAGATATCTGCATCATGGTCCCTTAATTGGCGCAGGGCCTCCAGCATTACCCAAACCCCGGCCCGGTCGTCCATGGCTTTGCCGGAGACATTGGCGCCGAATTCTGCATTGTGATGGGGTCACCGATGCGGACCATTCCTTCCACTTCTTCCTTGGTGCGGCCCAGGTCAACATAAAAGTCGGTGACCTTAAGGGGCGCCTTGGCCTCCTCGGCGGTCATGATATGTACCGGCTTTACCCCGGGCATTAAGACTCCTACCAGATCCTCCCGGCCATGGACCACTACCCGCTGGGCAACCAGGGTGCGGGGGTCAAAACCACCCACGGGGTTTAGGCGCAAAAAGCCCTTGTCATCAATCTGGGCAACGATGAAGCCAATCTCGTCCATATGGCCGCTGATCATGATCTTTTTGCTGCCAGTCTTGCCCTTTTTGAGGGCGATGACATTGCCCATAGCGTCAACCCGGACCTCATCGGCCAATTGCTCCAGCTCTTCCTTGATGACGGCGCGGATCCTCTCCTCCCGCCCAGAAATACCTGGGGTTTGGCTGAGCTTCTTTAATAATTCCATACTGTTTCCTCCTTCTTATTGTGACCTTCCCCCAGTGTATTCGCCTTAATCCTCAATAATTCCTTCCCTACTGGCGTGGGCATAAACTGGGCAAATGATTGCCATGCTACTTGTGAAGGAGGTGACCCTGGATAGCGGGGCAGACAGGGTGCTGACTAGCATCGTCATTGATGAAAGGACAGATAAATCCACAACCTATGCCGACGCCATCAAGCCTGTGACTCAAGCCCAGGACCAATGAGGTTCCTTTTTTGATTATTCTAGTGGGAGAAAAAGGATTTCCAGTAGTTTTAAAGAATTATATAGGAAACGGACAAACCGGAGTTGATGGATATGAAGCATGGTATGGTCACCCTCTCGGTGGCCCAAGCCAAACGGCTGATTGGCAAGGGGGTAGCCGCCCTGCCTCAGATGCAAAGGGCAATGGCAAAGGGAATTATAATTATCGCCGGCGGCACCACTAATGCCTATGTGGCGGAAGAATTGACGGGACGTGAATTAGACAAGTCTCGCTATACCGCTGGCATCATTACTAGGGGACGCTGTTGCGTAACCCCTTCCGAAACCCGCTTGGCACCCCTGGTTTTACGCCGGGGAGAGGCCGTGGACATAAGCTGGGCCGATGCCCTAACGCAAATGGGGTCCGGTGACATCTTTATTAAAGGTGGCAACGCTTTGGATTTACAGGGAAATGTGGGAATCCTCCAGGGCAGTCCCTGTGGAGGCACCATCGGCGCAGCCATGGGTAGCATCTCTGCCCGAGGCATAGAATTGATTGCCCCCATAGGGCTAGAAAAACTGGTCCCCCAGGTTGTGGATTCTGCCCAGTTCCTGGGAATAGGCCGAATGAAGTATTCTCGGGGGATGCAGTGCGGCATGCAAATCGTGACTGGCGCCACCATTGTCACTGAAGATAAAGCTCTAGCCCTGCTCTGCGGCTGTAAGGTTGCTGTGGCAGCCAAAGGCGGCATTGGCAGCAGTACCGGCAGCACCACTTTGGCCTTTGCTGGTCACGATGAGGAGTTTGAACTGGCCGTATCGGTAATAAACTCCGTGGTGGGCGAGCCTGCCTTGAAGGCCGTAACGAAAAAATGTCCCTGCCTAAACCCGTGTGATTTTGGCAGACTAAAATCCTAAGGGGGCGATCATCGTGCGATCTATCCGCGCAAAATTACTTATAGCTGTTCTTTCTACTCTGATTGCTGTCTTCCTTATCTCTACCCTGGCGCAGATTAGCCAAGTTGGCAACAACGTGCAAGCGCAGATTGACCAGTATGGAACCACACTGGTTGCCGAACGAGCTCAGCACCTTACGTTGTGGCTAGCCAGCAAGCGCCAAGAAGCCCAGTACCTCTCCGTTCACTCTCAATTGGTTACTCCCGAGGCTTCTGACATCCAATCCCGGGTAGCCTTCCTCAGACAACAACATACCGATCACCTCAGTGGCTATGATAGCCTTTTCTTCATCGATAACACTTTGACGGGACACATGAGTAGCGGCGAGACAATTCAGTTTTCCAGGCAGACTTACTCAGCCTACGGCACATTGGAGGATAGTCTAGATTCCCTGCAGCAGAGGACTAGTACTCCCTTTCGCTCTGAGCTCACCTCTAGCTATGTCATCCTCATCGCCACCCCTGTCATTTCCCAGCAAGGTGACGTCCTTGGCTTACTTGCAGCCACCCTCAACATGCAGGATTTCAGCTCCATGCTGGTTGACCTGGTCAACCTCGAAAGCAACGAAACGGCCTTTATCGTTGATAACCAGGGGACGGTTGTCGCTCACCCTGATGTCGCAATCATCGGCCGGGAAAACATCCATACCACCGAGGCCATTCCTGGTATTGCATCCCAGGCAGAGACCATCATGCAACATGCATTGGGCAATGTCTCATATCAAGGTGACGGGACTGAGTATGCCTACTTCCGCCGCCTCCTGCAAACCGATGGCTGGGTCCTAATCTACACAGCGTCAGCCACCGCCTTTAACCGTCCCTTGATCCTGACAAGAACATGGCTGGTATTCAGTAACCTTCTGGCTGTGGCCCTGGTTGGCGTCGTCATTTACCTCAGTGCTGACGCCATCACCCGACCCCTACGCCAGATGGTTACCGTTATGGGGGATATTGCCACCGGTGACCTGACCCAAAAAGTCCAAGTTGTCACAAATGACGAGGTGGGACAGACGGCTCGCTATGCCAACCTCATGGCCGACGGTCTCACCAATATCATCCGAGAATTAAAAGGCCTGGCCAACACAATTGTCTCCTCGGGGCAGCAGATCGCCGCCTCCATCGAAGAGAGCACCAGTGGCCTAGAACAGTCCAGCAACTTGGCTACAGAAATCGGCAGCAACATGCAACTCAATGCTGCCTCCATCGACCAGACCAAGAATTCAGCTCAACACGTGGCCAACAGCGCCCAGGTGGTCTCCCAATTGACGGGGGAAGCGGCCACGGAATGTACAACCGCTGTTCATAAGGCCAACACTGGCAGTCAGGCTGTGGCCGAGGTTGCAGACGCCATGACAGAAATAAGTTCTTCTTCTGAACAGGTTAACCAGTTAGTTGATAACCTTATTGACTCTGCTCAACGCATTGAAGACATGCTGGAACTTATTACTCAGATTTCTGAACAGACCAACCTCCTCTCCCTCAACGCAGCCATCGAGGCGGCCAGGGCCGGTGAAATGGGCCAAGGTTTCGCCGTCGTTGCCAGCGAAGTGCGCAAGCTGGCTACTCGATCCACCCACGCCGTTGAGGAGATTGCCGGTCTGGTAGAAGATATCCGACGCAAGGTCGATAGCACCAGTGACGCTGTCCAGCATAGCAACAACATCATTCATCAGGCTGAAGACAGATCACGGCTGACCATGACCACCATTGACAGCATGGTGGCCAGTATCAACAATGTTGAACAGAAGATCGGACAGGTTGCCGAAGCAGCGGCGGAGCAGGCTGTCAACAGCAACTCCATCCGGGAGGCGGTGGCCAACATTGCCGCTGCAACCCAAGAGACATCGGCCGGATCACAAGAATTGGGCGCCACCCTGGAGGAACAGGTGGCAATCCTGGCCGACATCGAGGATACCATTGCCGAACTGACCCAGCAAGTCCAGAAGCTGGACCAGATGATGCAGCGCTTCAAGCTGGAAGAGTAGATTCAAAAACGGGCGCCCGGGGGGCGCCCGTTACTTATTAGGAACCACTTCCTCCATCTCCTCCAGGCTACCCTAAATTAATGGACCGATAGCGTCCCGGCGCCATGTCTGCCAGCATATCCAATTCCCGCTGTTGGCAGGTGAGGAGAATAATCTGGCGGCTGGCGCCTAGCTCCACCAACAACTGTAACATGTGCCTCAGACGCTGGTCATCATACTGGACGAAAGAGTCGTCCAGAAAGAGGGGAAGCCCACCACCGGTCACCAAGTCTGCGATGGCCACCGGGCAAGCGAAATAAAACTGATCTATAGTCCCGCCACTAAGGCGGGATATATCCACTTGATTGCCATACTCCGGCGCCAGGACATTGATGGACATATCCTGAGCTACCTGGAGCTCATTATACTTGCCTCCGGTTATCCGCGCTATCAAGGAGGAAACCATGAGGTTAAGTTCTGGGGCCAACTGAGTGTTGAGTTCCTCTGCCAATTCGGCTATAGTACCCTGTGCCAATTCCAAGGCCTGGAGGGTGAGTTCCAGCCCGCGACAGTATTCTTGTAGCTGCCACTCTTCTTCTTCGAGGTCAGCTGGAGAAGGTAGGTCGGAGTAAAGACCCTCCAGCCGCCCCTGGCCTTCGCTTTTCCGAGACTGAAGGCTGAGAATCTCCTCATCCAGGTCTTCCAGACGCTGAGGGAGATCCTGGGGGCCGGCGAATTGCTGACCGCCGCTAGCTGCCGCCGCATATTCTCGCAAATCCGCTTCACTTATGCCTTCTAGGATGTCCTGAATGCGGAAGTTGAGGGTTTCTTCTTCTTCCGTCAGCTCCAGACGAAGGCTGTGCTCCTGGGCCAAGGCCTCAATCTGTTGGGGACTGCTTACAGTATATGCCTGCATCATCTGCTCAGCTTGCTCTTCCAGCCTTTCTAGCTCCCGACAGCATTGTTCCAGACGCCCCCTAGCTATTTCTTCTTGCTCTCTATTTTGCTCAAGAAACATACTATTGTCTAGGGATTTGTCCAAGTTGACCCGAAAACAGGCCAAAGCTTGCTCCATGGGCATACTTGCCAGGCCAACTTTTTCGAGGATTGCGGTAAGTTCCCGGCTCTTTTCGCCACTTTCCCGGGAATAACTAGCCAGCTTGCCGGTGATATATCTCTGCTCCCGCAGGAGTTCCCGATTTCGCTCGCTGAGACGTGTAAAGTTATAGTACTTTTCTTCCAGCTCCCCCGAACTATGCACTCCTGCCCGAGAAAAGATATTATTCAACTCCCGTTGGGCCTGTTCCCGTTGATGCTGGCTATTCAGGTGCGCCATCTCTTGGGCATATAATTCCCGACGTAGATTGCGGCAACCCAAGTTCCGCTTATTGGCACTGCTCTGGATGACAAATATGCTAATTAACAGCGGCAGGGCCAAGGCTGCCAACCAAAGCTGATCCAACCACCATGCGGCTATTCCTGCTACGGGAAGCAGAAGAAACAGCACCCAGCGCGCTGAGCGAAGCATGTCTAGTTTGCGTTGCTGCTTTTCCAGGTCCTGGGCCAGGTCATCTCGGGACTCCACCACTGCTCCTTCCCGGATCTGAATTTGCAGAGCTGTGGCCTGCTCCAAGGTATCAGGCCGAAAATATGGTAGTTGCGCTAAATCGCTGGCAATTTCTCTGATTTCCGCCCCTATGGAATCTAGCTGACTCTGCAGTTCCTCAATAACCTGCTGCCCCTTGACCTGCATCTGCCATGCTGAACTCATCTCGATGAGGGTATCCTTATCAAAACCCCGGTAGGGCGTCAAGTCCTCAATCTGTAACTGCAATAGTTTGCCCCGCTCCTGAATCTCAGCCAAGGCGCCGCTATGATGCCGCTGTAATTCCCGAGCTTTCTCAATTTCCCCTTGAAGAGCAGTCCACTGCTCGTACGCTTCGGGATTCAGGGAAACAGGGGATAGCCGAGCTAACTTGTTTTTGACAACTACTTGCCTTTGGCGCAGACCTTCTATCCGAGTTAGCTTGTTATAGGCTGCCTGGCTTTGAGCCTGTTGGGCCAATTCCTTTAGTTGCCGACGTTCCTGACTCAAGCGCCCCAATTCTTGAATGGCTTGATACTGTTTTATTTCTAGTCCGGCGGCCTCTTGGATCAGCCCCCTGGCGTCGGCCAAGCGGCTTTGGATTTGTTCTAGCATTGCCCGGGACTTCATCAGCTCAAAATCTGTCTGACGCCGGGCCTCTTCTAAAGCCTCAAGGCCAGCCTTGACAGATATACCGCTGCCTCCCGATTGAGCCAAGTTGCTGAGCAAGTTACGAACTTCTAAAGCCACAGCTGTATCCGTGGCCGAACCCAATTGACTGATGCTGATGGTGTTGCGGAACACCAGTTTACTGCAGCCAAAGTGGAGACGGGCAAAATCCGGCTCGCCCCAACTGTTGAGGGGCAGATTCTCTATTGCTCCACCCGTCTCAGGATCCAGGAGAGTGACGGAATTGTCGGCAAAATTTCGGATGACCTTGACCCTTCCCTCCTGCCCAGTGTATTCCAATTCGCCTCTGTACTTGGCGCCCTGCCAAGGGCGATACTTCTCCCAGCCTTCTTCCAACTCCATATTAGAGATATTGGGTTTCCAAAACCCAAAGAGCATGGCCTCGATAAAGCTATGAACGGTGCTCTTACCGGCTTCGTTTCCACCTAAGATCAGGTTAAGTCCCGGCGATAGGGTGAACTCCTGCTGGTGAAAGCGGCCAAACCCGTCCAGCTTGAGCTTATCCACCGTTACCATGGGACATCCCTCCCGGTAAGAAGGGCGTCAAGACCAAGGTTGAGGGCCCTTCTAGATATCTCTTTATCTTCATTAGACTGTTTGATGGCGGCAATGTACTTACCCACGACGCCCCTATGCTGCTCTGTCTCTATGGCATCAATGTCATAGGGTGAGGCGGCCTTCGCCGTCAGAGAGATATAGAAGCTGGGTGGGAGCAGTTTCTGGATCCCTGAGAGGGTCCACCTTCCTTGGCCTAGTAAGTCAATCTGAAACAGATTCTTTTCGGGGGCCAAGGATTCAATCTTCTCTATGATTATCTGGACAACGTCCTCCTCACTGCTGCAATACTGAGTATTCAACTGCAGCATATAAAACTGGCGGCCATTGAATTGGACATGCTCGAGGCTGTCCGATTCAGTGCCGACACTACCCATAAGGAGGCCAAAGGTACCCTGGTGGTCAAAGCCCAAAGGCTCTGGACATCCCGGATCCATCATCTTTGCCGTCCAGGCCTTGTGCTGATGGGCGCCGCCCAAAGCTACATAGGCAAGGCTCTCCAGGTCCAACACCTCCTGAGGAATAGCCAAGCTGTTGGGGTCGCCATAGGCTGCTATGATGATCTGGCCACCAGCGGAGTGTTCCAGCACTTGGTTCCAGTCCGAGCCAGTTCCTTGGGGAGACCACGCCTGGCCAAAAATGCGGGTATTTAGGTTGGGGAGCCAAATACTGGACAGCTGGGGCTGGTGAAAGATATGGACATTGTCCGACCAAGGGTATTGGCGATAAAAACTTCCTACCCCCGCGCCATCGGATTTACCAGGAGTGATGACAACCCTGGTGGTGGGTATCCTTCGGAACTGATCGGCCACAAAGTCTACCAGGGGGCGGGTAACATTTCCCTCCTCCCATAGATCCCCAGCTATTAGCAAGAGGTCCGCCTGCTCTTCTCGACACAGTTCCGAGATTCTGGTTAGAGTCTGCATCAGGTCCTTGCGCCTTTCCTTGCCAATACGCGGAGGTACTCCCAGGCAGGATTTACCCAAATGCAAATCTGCAGTGTGCACAATCGTCATTCGGCCCATATACATTCCCCTCGCCTCTTATTCTAAAACTACTATTCTGTAACCCCTCCTCTTTTTCCTTCCGCCTTTGGAAAATTCATCCGGACTCGGGCATCTATTGGACGCCCAGGGAAATACTAGGGGTATGAGGAGGAAAAGGAATGATTAATCGAAAGCTATTGGATCAGATTATCGAAAAGCAACAGGACCTAATCCGGGACTTTCAACACTGCCTGAATCACTCTCAGGACAAAGAGTGGCAGGATTTCTTTGGCGCCATGGCCCGGGAGCAGGCCGAGCTAGCCCACCGCTGTCTGGAGAAGACCAAAAGACACCGCAACAAATAAAAACCAGGGATTCCTGGTTTTTATTTATTGGGGAAAGCACACCCTGGGGTTTTCCGGGTTGGCGCGGTAAAGGACAATTTTTCTGCCCAATTGCTGGATGAGCTCACTGCTGGTGGCCCTAAGCAACTCTTGAGCCACCAATTCCACCGGATCCTGGCAGTTGTTGAGCACGGTGAGTTTAACCAGCTCCCGAGCGGTTAGGGCCTGGTTGACAGCGGTAACCACTGTCTCGGTAACGCCGCCCTTTCCTACCTGGATAATCGGCTCCTGGGTATTGGCCAAGGAGCGTAAAAATGACTTCTGCTTCGCCGTCAGCAATTCTCTTCCTCCTTTGTTGCCCCCAACAAACCTTCACAGACACGTAGGCTTATGAACTTCAGGGCTTGGGCAAGATGGGGGTAGTTTCCGCAACATCTCATTGATGTCCTCCTCAATAAACAACACCCGCACAAGAGACGGGTGCTGTAAGTTATATTTCTAAAAAACCGCCCTCAGCTAATCATTTTATCGCTGATCAAAGTATTCTTGATATAATCCAGGAGCTCTAGCGCCCGTCCAGTGCCATTGACGACACAGGAAATGGGGTTTTCGGCCATGAGTACCGGTGCGCCTAGGCACTGGGAAAAGTAAACATCTAGGCCATGGAGCAGTGAACCGCCGCCGGACATTATTATACCCTTTTCCATAATATCTGAGTGGAGTTCGGGAGGAGTTGCCTCCAGGACCTGGGTTATGCTGCGCAGAATACTACCGACAGGGTCGGTTAAGGCTTCTCCTGCTTCCTTGGAGGTTATCGTCAGGCTCTTGGGCAATCCTGTCACCAAGTCCCGGCCCCTAATCTCCATTTTTTCCTTACGCCCTTGGGGATGAACCGAGGCGACTTTAATTTTTATATCTTCGGCAGTGCGCTCTCCAATCATGATATTGTATTTGTCCCGAACATATCTGACTATGTGTTCATCAAACCGGTTTCCACCTACGCGGATGGATGTACTTTGGACAATATCCCCCAGAGACATTATGGCCACATCACAGGTGCCGCCGCCAACATCTATTACCATGCTGCCAAAGGGCTGGAATATCTCCAGGCCGGCGCCTAAGGCCGCGGCTCTGGGTTCTTCGATGAGGTAGACTTCTCTGGCCCCGGTGCGTTTGACGGCCTCTAGGACAGCCCTCTGCTCCACCGAAGTAATCCCAGCTGGCACACATACCATCACCCTGGGTTTGCGAAGCATACTTCCGCCGACCTTGGCAAGGAAGTGCTTGAGCATGATTTCGGTTACTTCAAAATCAGCTATAACCCCTTCACGAAGCGGCCGAACTGCCCTGATGTTGCCCGGGGTACGACCTAACATTTTACTTGCATCTTCCCCTACAGCCAGCACGCGATTATTATGGCTGTCCAGCGCAACAACAGAGGGTTCGTGGAGAATAATGCCCTTACCTTTGGTAAAGATGAGAACAGTTGCAGTTCCTAGATCGACGCCGATATCCCTGGAGAAGCCAAACACGGTCAAACCCCCTTTGATGCAGAAACTGATGCCGCGCTGTCCCTGTCCTGGGATATTATTCAACAAAAGGGAGAAAAAACCCTTTATTTACCCAGCACTTTCTTGTCTCTCTTGATATTTTCTTCTGGTTGCTTCCCCCCCCCGCAGGTGGCGTTCCGCCTTATTGTTTTCCAATACAAGCTTAACCTGTTCTGCCAATCCGGGATTGACCTGGTATAGGCGTTCAGTCAAATCCTTATGCACAGTGCTCTTGCTGACTCCAAAGGCATCCGCTGCTGAACGCACAGTATCGCCGGTGCTGAGAACAAAATTGGCAATGTCGATAACCCGTTGCCAGATGTAATCGTTCACTTTACTGCCCTCCTAACCATAATACTGTTCAATTTATATGTTCTCCCGGAATCTATTAGACCTCTATGGTGGGAAAAGGCCTTAATGACCATCACGGGCAAATTGATACGGATCCTGAGGTTCTTCGTCGGGATCCCATAGTTGGAATTCCAAATAGTCGCAGGAGTACGGGCCAAATAGTTTAGCTGCTAATTCCCCTACTTTCTCACCAGCCTGAACTGTCTGACCCTCATTAACGGCAACGCCTTCTATGTTTATGTAGACTGTAGTCCATTCACCATGTTTGATCCACACCTTACCTGGATCAAAGATGCCGGGAGGCATAACCTTCTTAACAATGCCTTGCCAAGCAGCGCAGACAGCATCGCCGACGGTGCCCTCGATGTGGATACCGTCAATGTCCGCGCTGGCATATCCGGGGAACATGTAGAAGGGATTACCCGGGGAGGCCAATATAGTACCCTGCATTGGAAAGGTGAGTTTGTCCCCGCGCAAGGGAGAAAAAACCGCTACATCTTGGCTTTCGCCTTCTTCATCAGTATCGGGAACAGGGTATTGCCCCTGAGGGTCATTCCCTTGGGGGTCTAAATTGGCAGTGGGGTCAAAGACCAGGCTGCTGCCGGGATTAAATTGCCACCACACCACCGAGGCAATACAGACAACGCAGAGGAAGTAGACGATGGCATAGCGAAAGCCCGGTGTAAGGGATCGCCAGCGTGCGCCAATTCCCTTGCGCAGTCGCGAAAAGGAATGGGAGAGCCTGTTCTTGATATTTGTTACTCTGTCTTTTACTGTAGACATTTCCATCACCTCGGGACATATTCTACCCCGGACAGGCTCCATTATTCTTTTAGCCGCACCCTCTGAATCTGAACCCCGGTAAAATAATGAAGGAGGATTTCTGAGGCATTGTGCCCCTGATCTGCCATGCCGTCGGCGCCGTACTGGCACATACCCACTGCGTGTCCGTATCCAGTGGTTGTAAATGAAATGGCGCCGCCTTCCCGCAGCCAACTTACCCGGCTGGAGCGAAGGCCCAGGCGGGTGCGAAAATCCAGTCCACGCATTTCTTTACTGCCTACGTCGATGCGGATTATCCTGCCGCTGGCTGTCCTGCTCAAGACTTCTAGCTTAAGGTCGTCTGTCGTTTCACCCAACCTCTGGGCTACTTCTGATACTGACAGGCGCACAGTTTCTGTCATCCTGGGCGAGTGGGCACAATAGGGACAGGGTACGCCGCGCAAGTACGGAATTGCATTGGTCCATACATCTTGGGAGTTTTCTGTACTTCCACCACAGGTGGAGTGAAACACAGCGTCGATTAATTTTCCCTCGCTGGTCACCACTTGGCCTTGGGTGTCGGATACCGCCTTGACAATCTTGTTCCAATAGGCGTTCTGTCTAAAGAAGGGCCAGCCGGAAATCGCTTCCCCCTTGGCAACCCAAGCCTGGCAGTGGGTGCTGTCGGTACAGATGTCGGCTTGAGGGTGCTTATCGCATCCGGAACCGCCATGGGCGCGCAGTCGCGCTATAGTGTAGGTCCTGGCCACTATTGCCTGGGCCTTAAGGGCTTCGCTGTTGAATTGGGCGGGCATTTCTGCTGCTACTACGCCTGTCAGGTATTCTCCCAGCGACATATGCATCAGCTCATCGCTGCGGTGATTCCAAACAGCTATGTGGTATGGGTCAACCTCCACCGCCGGTGGGCCTCCACGGCGGTTGCATCCCCAGGCTATTACTGCGGGTACCAAGATTAGGAGTATAAACATCAGCAATATTGTAAGGCTTAGCTTTTTGAGCAGACGCAATTTTATCCCTCCCTGCCGCTATTGATATGCCGCCATGGAAGGATATAGACTTGTACAAAAAAAATAGCCGCGAATTGTCGGCTATTCTCTCCAGATATCTGCACCTAAATTCTTAAACTTTTCTACTAAGTTATAATAACCCCGGTCGATGTGGTGGATATTGCCAATCTCCGTTACCCCTTCCGCCACCAGTCCCGCAAGAACCAAGGCGGCGCCGGCCCGAAGATCGGTGGCATTGACGGGGGCACCAGTCAGCGCCGTTACTCCTTCGATGATTGCACTACGTCCCTCTATCTTGACATTGGCGTTCATGCGCTTGAGTTCATCCACATGCATAAAGCGATTTTCAAATATGGTCTCGGTGATGACGCTGGTTCCCCTGGCCACGGTGAGCACCGCCATAACTTGGGCTTGCATATCGGTGGGAAAGCCAGGATATGGCAAGGTCTTGATATCCGTCGCGCTGAGGGGGGTATTACCCACCACCAGTAAACCATCCTCCTGTTCCAGGAACTTTACACCCACTTCTTCGAATTTGGCGATAATGGGTTTTAGGTGGTCGACAAGGACGTTGGTGATCAGGACTCGCCCACCGGTGATGGCGGCAGCGGCGATGAAGGTCCCCGCCTCAATGCGGTCGGGGATGACTGTATGCTGGGTCCCCTTTAGCTCCTGAACGCCTGTAATACGAATTAAGCTGGTGCCGGCCCCCCGAACTTGAGCGCCAGCGGCATTGAGGTAGTTGGCCAAGTCTACTATCTCTGGTTCGGCGGCGGCGTTTTCGATAATTGTAGTGCCTTGAGCCAGGCATGCCGCCATCATTATGTTCTCAGTAGCGCCGACGCTGGGAAAGTCCAGGTAGATCCGGCCGCCAGTGAGCCTGGACGCCACTGCTTCGATATAGCCATGACCCATGATTACCTCGGCGCCCAGGGCGATGAAACCCTTGAGGAGAAGGTCAATGGGCCTGGAGCCAATATTGCATCCCCCGGGCAGCGAAACCCTGGCTCGGCCCAGCCGAGCCAGCAGAGGCCCCATGACCAGGATGGAGGCGCGCATTTTTCTGACCAGTTCGTAGGGTGTCTCATGGGTGCTGAGCTGGTTTGCATCAACCTGCAATTGGCCCTGACTCTGCCAATTCCTCCAGAAGTCGGCAGATAGTTATTACATCATCTAGGGGCGGCACCTCTTCAAAGGTGGTCGAGCCTGTCGCCAATAGGGATGCGACTAGCATCGGCAAGGCCGCATTCTTTGCCCCGTCAACTTTTACTGTCCCATTCAGGACGCTACCGCCCCGAATAATAATCTTTTCCATTATTTCTCCTCCTGCCGGGCAGCGCCGGTGGGTAATATTCTAATAGCTTCCCGGCAAGACAGGTGTGGCTACCCGCACAATAGTCCTGCTCCCACCGCTTTCGGGACGAAAGGCAATGCCAAAGTTGACATCCCTGCGAAGGGTATTGACTGAGTGTGCGAAGCTGGGAGACCATCCATGCCAAATGTGGGTCCCGTTGACCTCCACGCCTTCCTGATATGCTGCGTCAGCAGCTTTAAATGCCGAATACACTATGTTAAGCTTGTCACTATCCCTTAGTCTAGCATCCACATAACCCTCTAGGCAAGAGGTAATTTTAACATCTTCGGCCGCCACTCCCAGGGCGAGGAGTGCGCGTTGCATTTGCTCATGGAGGGCGGCCACCCCCCGGTGGTTGGTCTGGCGAACTTCGATTCTGGCAATGGTCTCTTGATCCAAGGACAGAACCTCTAAGCGCAGGCGGACACTGTCCGATAGGGCGCAACTCATCGTAGCATAGCCGTAATGTCCCGTGGAGCGCAGGCAGACTGTATATTCATCGATGTTGAGTTCAAATACTTGGGCCATTACTTCCAGCGCGGCCTCGGCCTGGCGAGGAGGATAATAGCTGGGCGCTATCACTGACTGAGCGTGGAATTCCGCTCCACCCGCCGATGCGCCGGTGGCGGGGAGGAATCTGCTTCTTCCCCCTTTCCCACGGAATATCCGGCAAATATCAAGACTAGCAAAAGGATGATGACTGCAAGCTTTTTCATTATTGTTCCCTCCCGTTTATAATGGTTGACAGATTGCTCCCATAATATTCTTGGAGGGTCAAAAGAAGGAATCCCCTTCACCGGGGATTCCCTAATAGCTATCATTGTTACATGGGCACTGATTGCCAAGAAGACGATCCAACAAGGTTCGCTTTTTATAATTCACGAGTTCCTCGGGGGCAGCTGCTGCCAGC
>DAIOXA010000018.1:0-14442 GCA_036758185.1 Bacillota bacterium | reverse complement strand
GGGGCGGTATATGGGCTAATTGATTACTTATTGGGTGGATATACAGTTTCATTCATCCAATGGCTACTGGACTATCCCCTGGCCTTTGCCGGCCTAGGCTTTGCCGGGTTGCTTTGGCTTCCCCAGGTGCGCAATTTTATGGCTCGGATCTCGACCGATTCTCGGGAGGCCTCTCGCTTAGATCTAATTGTCCCGGCCTTGGTATTGGTCGTGGTCAGTTTGGGTAGCCTTCTACACCTGGGGGGATTCTTTACTGGCGAGGCAACCTTGTTGGAAGCACTACGCGATGGTAATGTTGGCAAGGCATTAATCTACGGAGGCACTGGAGCCGTTGTGTTTTCCCTAGCTTGGTACTTGGTTCGGGGACTGTCCCAGGCCACCTATATTCTGCCAATTACCGGGGCAATAGTCGGCATCGGTCTCAGGGCATTGTGCCACTTCTTGGCTGGGGTATGGTTTTTTGGACACTTTGCCCCTGAGGGGACCCCCCCTTGGATCTACTCCCTTGGGTATAATGCCCAGTACATCGTTCCAGAAATAATAATCAGTGGCGTCATCCTGGTCTACCTGGCGCCGACACTGATGCGGTTCTTAAACCAGCGTGCTTAGCTAGAATCCGCCCTGTCATGGGGCGGTATTTATTACATTTTCAAAAAAGACTCCATTAAGTGCATTTAAGCGCATTGTTATACAGGATTTTGGCAAGCGTGTGCCGAATTATACCATATCGATACAGTACGGCGTTATATTGTTACCTGACTAAAGGGGTTGGACGCATGCGGTTAAAGATCAATCTCAATTGTGAAAATGGGACTGTCCTGCCATTCAATTATAACTACCGCCTGGTAAAGGTCATCAGTGGGGCGTTTCGCAATGCAAGCCCGCTTACACCAAAAAGGTGCAGTGGTTTTAAGCTGTTTACCTTTTCTCAACTCTACTTTGATCAATACAATATAGTGGAGAAAGGTATCCAAAAAATGGGAGGGGTAGTGCACTGGTATGTAACTTCCCCGAGGATTTTTTTTCTTGAGGGACTTCTCCGGGGATTGAAAGGCTCAGGCTACATTCGCCTTGATTCTATTGAGATGCCCATTCTGGATATTGAGGTGCTGGGGGACCCGGATATTGGTGAGTCCATGGAGTTTTCTTGTATGTCGCCCATCAGCCTCGCCAGCCATCCCAATACTCCAGATTCCAAACCCCGTTATGGGCGTATTGATGATCATGATTTTGAAGAAAAGTTGCGCCAAGAACTAATTAATAAGTACTACCATGTTTACGATTCCCTGCCCAGTGATGAAAACTTGACAATTACATTTAACCAACATTACATAGACAAAAAGCGTCGAGTTAGCAGACTGGTGGATTATAATGGGGTGAAGATCTTAGGCTATATGGCGCCCTTTTCCGTTACCGGCAATCCTGAACTCATTCGCCTCGGTTACCAGCTGGGTTTTGGCCATAGGAATAGTTGCGGATTCGGAATGGTAAAGGTCTGGTATCCAAACCAGTCTGGCAACGATTATGATGATGAGGTAGAGAATGTCACCGAATGTGTTGGCATTTCCCAATGATATGGGTTATAATTGACAAGCATGGGGCAGCGGCTCCATGCTTTATATCGTTCCGGGCAGGAATTTGGCATGGGTTTAGCGAAGATAGTACGGTCAAAGGAGGGATGGAATTGCACAAGTACAGGCCCACCTGGGCGGAGGTAAATTTAACCAGCATTGCCCACAATATCCGAGTATTTCGGCGTCATATCCCACAGACCACCAGAGTAATGGCTGTCGTCAAGGCCGACGGGTACGGACACGGCGCGGTGGAAGTGGCCCGGGCGGCCTTGGCTGCTGGAGCGGAATGGCTGGCAGTTGCCCTGGTGGAGGAGGGCATTCTTTTGCGTCAAGCTGGTTTGGCGGCGCCCATCTTGATTTTGGGCTATTTGCCTCCCGAATCCCTAAGCGCTGTTATTCAGTATCATCTGACGCCAGGGATTGTGGATCTAACCACTTTAGAGCTGATGGAAGACGAGGCTTTGCGTCAGCGTCGCAAGGTCGGGGTCCATGTTAAACTGGATACCGGCATGGGGCGTCTGGGCCCTCGGGATAACGCCGGCCTGGAGCTGGCCCGTCGGGTGCTGGAGTCCAACCAACTGGAGTTGGATGGCATCTACACTCACTTTGCCGCCGCCGACGAAGAGGATAAGAGCTTTACCCTAATTCAATTGGATATATTTAAAAGCATAGTGGAAACAATAAAGAAAGATAGACCGCAGGTTATAGCCCATTGCTCCAACAGTGCCGCTGCCATCGAAATGCCAGAAACCCAATTTGACATGGTGCGAATTGGAATTAGTCTCTATGGCATGTATCCTTCGGCCCAAGTAAAAACTCTGCTGGATTTGCGTCCAGCCATGACTTTGTACACCAGCATCTCCTTTGTCAAGGATGTTCCCCAGGGGACGCCCATCAGTTATGGTCGGGCCTTTGTTACTTCCCGCTCCAGTCGCATTGCCACCTTGCCTCTGGGCTATGCTGATGGCTATATGCGGGTCCTATCGGGAAAGCCCCATGTCTTGATTCAGGGGAGGCGCATACGCCAGGTGGGCAGAATTTGCATGGATTACTGCATGGTGGATGTCACTGACCTACCCAAGGTCGGCCCCGGTGAACCGGTGGTCATCTTCGGTAGCCAGGGAAATGAACAGATTCTTGCCGATGAGCTGGCTGCCCTTGCTGGCACCATTAACTATGAGATTGTGTGCGCAGTTTCTGCTCGCGTACCTAGATACTATAAGTATTAGGCTTGACAGGATATAAGCCCTTACAATATAATACTTCTATAAGTCTGTACGTACCAATCTGATATAAAATCGTCTATATGCAGGGGGTGCCAATGTGGCTCAAACAAAGCGAATTATGATTTCCCTCCCCAACACATTGCTCCAGGAAGTTGACGGCATCGTCAATCAGGAGAAAATTAACCGCAGCCATTTGATTCGGGAGGCCATGTGCCTTTACATTAAAGAAATGAAAAAACGCCAGATTCGGGAGCGGCTTCAGATGGGCTATGTCGAGATGTCCAAAATTAACCTCTGCCTTGCCAATGAAGCGGTCCAGGCTGAAAACGAAGCCGTCGAAACCATCGAAACAATGGTCAGCGGGGCGTGATTGTATGAATGTGAAGCGGGGGGACATTTATTTCGCTGATTTGAGTCCGGTGGTGGGTTCCGAGCAAGGGGGTGTGCGCCCAGTACTTATTATCCAAAATGATGTGGGCAATAAGTATAGTCCCACCGTGATAGTGGCGGCTATTACCTCCCAGATTCAAAAGGCAAAGCTCCCTACACATGTTGAAATAACCGCCAAGGAACATGGCCTGGATCGGGATTCTGTTGTGTTATTAGAGCAACTTCGAACCATAGATAAGCAACGCCTGAATGAGCGGATTACCCACCTGGTTCCTGAACTCATGCAACGAGTGAGCGATGCCCTTTTGATTAGTCTAGGGCTAATAGACTTTTAAAAACATATAAGATGGAGCTGGCTCAAGGGGTTCTTTGCCCCTAATGGGAGACAGCTTTATTTTTGTTTTTCCGGGAGGAAAACGGCTGAGACTATGGAATAGTATAGTGTTAGGCGCTAAAAACAGGAGGGATGAAGACTATATGCACCACAAGTATAAGCGGCTGGAAATCGCCCATCTGCCTACTCCACTGGAGCGGGCAGAACGATTGACTGCTGCCCTGGATGGGTCCGAATTGTATATCAAGAGGGATGATGCCACCGGCCTAGCCGGGGGAGGCAACAAGGCCCGCAAGCTGGAATACCTGGTTGCCGATGCCTTGGAGCAGGGGGCCAACTGCCTGGCCACCGTAGGCGGTCCCCAATCCAATCACGCCCGAATGACGGCTGCGATTGCTGCTCGCTTGGGGATGAGGTGTCGGCTATACCTGAAGGGCCAACGCCCCCTGAGACTGCTGGGCAACTTGCTCATAGACAGGTTGATGGGGGCGCAACTGGTCTTTTGCGGAGATGCCGAATACCCGGAGATCTATGCCCGCATGGATACAGACGCTCAACAATTTGCCAAGCAAGGCATACATGTCTACCAGGTCCCCCTGGGCGGTTCTACACCCATGGGCGCCCTGGGCTATGTCCGGGCCATGACAGAGGAATTGGTCCCTCAATGTAAGGCAATGGGGATTAAGCCCCAGGCCGTCATTGTAGCCGTTGGTTCCGGTGGAACAATGGCGGGGCTGATGCTTGGGCTGACCATAGCCGGGTGGGCAGATGTTGCCGTTCACGGCTACTGTGTAAGCGGGACCGTCCAGAGTCTTCAGCAAGGGGTGGCTCGAATATATAACGACGCCAGCCAACTGCTGGGAATTCCCCAGAGGATAAAGCCGGAACTGGTCCTGTTGGACGCAAGCCAGATTGGCGAAGGCTATGGCATTGCCACTCCCGGCTGCCTGGAGGCTCTAAAGCTCTTTGCCCGTACAGAAGGACTGCTCTTGGATTCTGTATATACTGCCAAAGCCGCCGCCGGCATGATTGCCGATATCCGCCGAGGCAAGTGGCAACAAGGCCCAATTGTATTTATTCATACCGGCGGCTGGCCCGCCCTATTTGCCAAAACTGATGTAGAAAAATCGCTTCATAAGGAGGACTAATAATGACATTAATTGCCGTAACATGTTCCCACAGCCATAAGGATCAGCGCAGTTCCCTGAGTGACGCCTATGTTCATGCCTTGGAGCAAGCGGGGGCGACCCCAGTTATCTTGCCCCCATCCCTTTCCCCAAGCAAGAGCGCCCGGGTCCTAGAAAGAATGGATGGGGTGCTTTTCAGCGGCGGCCCAGACATGTCGCCGCTTATCGGTCACCAGCCTCAGCCCAACCTCGGTACCATTGATCCCTATCGGGACGAACAGGAAGGTGCAATGTTTGAGGCAGCTCGGAAACTGAGTCTGCCGATACTGGGAATCTGCCGGGGCATGCAGGTAATCAATATCCTTATGGGTGGAACAATAGTCCAACACCTGGAGACACACAGAGAAAAGGCCATCCAGCATCAGCAAAACGCCCCCGGCTGGCATCGCCACCACCATGTAGAGATCAAGGGCGGGACTATTCTGGCCAATATACTGGGGGAAGGGGCTATTGGCGTCAACAGCTATCATCATCAGGCAGTGGGTGAGATTGCACAGGGCTTACAGGTGAGCGCCGTTGCTCCAGATGGAGTTGTGGAAGGCATAGAGTGCTCTACCCCGTGGATCTTGGGAACTCAGTGGCACCCAGAAATGATGTTTAAGAAGTACGACGAGTTTCTCGGCATCTTTGAGACCTTTGTCGCGGCTTGCAGAGGTGAGAAACTGTGCAGGAAGTAAAGCGCCTGCGGCAATGGGGAATCGCCTTGCCGGGGTTGCCCCCGGGTCGCCTCAACGCTATTACTGATGTCCGGGGGGTGGGCGTCGGCCACTGTACGTTGGTAAAGGGGGATTCCATACGCACCGGCGTCACTGCCGTCCTGCCCCACTTTGGCAACTTGTTTGAAGAAAAAGTCCCTGCCGCTGTGGAAGTAATCAACGGTTTTGGCAAGGCGGCAGGGCTGAGTCAGTTGCAGGAGCTGGGGGAAATAGAGACCCCCATAATTCTCACCAATACCCTCAGCGTAGGGGCTGCCCTGGATGCCCTGGTGGGGTACAAATTACAACGCAATCCTGAGATCGGCAGGAAATATGCCACGGTTAATGGAATCGTGGCTGAGTGCAATGATGGGTACCTCAACGATATCCGGGCCCGGGCCGTGGAGGGTGAGCATGTCCGCGCCGCCATCGCCGCAGCCAGCCGGGGACTTCCTCGAGAGGGTAGCGTTGGGGCAGGGACAGGTATGTCATCCTTTGGCTGCAAGGGGGGGATTGGCACCAGCTCCCGGTTGGCCGGTGATTACACCGTCGGCGTCCTGGTGCTGAGCAATTTCGGTCTCTGGCACCAGCTAAAAATCGCCGGTGTGCCGGTGGGGCAACTTTTGCCCAAGCCAGGAGAACAAGAGGAAAAGGGTTCCATCGTCATGGTGGTGGCCACCGATGCACCCCTGGATGCCCGGCAATTAAGGCGCATTGCCAAGCGGGCGGGCTTTGGTCTGGCCCGCGCCGGCTCGGTGGCAGGCCATGGCAGTGGAGATTTTGTCCTGGCCTTCTCCACCGGCAGCAGCCAGCAGGAAATTAGCGCCGACAGCCTTGTCGCTCCCCGCATGCGGGATGACAAGCTGGGAATGCTCTTTGAAGCGACAGTAGAGTCCACCGAAGAGGCCATCCTCAATGCCCTGTTTGCTGCCGGCACCATGACTGGTCGAGATGGCAACACACGTCTCGCCCTGCCGGTGGCCGATGTAATAAATATATTAAACAACTACCGTCCGGTACACATAGGGGAGGAATGATTGTTGACTCCAGGCGAAATATTAGTAGAGGTAACCCGGGGACCCTTGGTGGAAAATGTGCATCGAGGCCATGTGGCCGTCGTGGACTGGCAGGGGAATCTTCTGTACAGCGCAGGAGACCCTCACCACCTAACCTATTGGCGAAGTTCCGCCAAGCCCTTTCAAGCCCTGCCAGTGGTAGAGTCGGGGGCGGCGGATCGCTTTGGCATAGTTCCCAAAGAACTGGCCCTGTTCTGTGCATCCCATAGCGGCGAGAAAATGCATACCGAAACGGTGTTAGGTATCTTCCAAAAGATCGGCCTGGACACCTCCTTCCTTCAGTGCGGCGTACACATGCCCTATCACGCAGAAACGGCTAGGTCCATGATCCGGTTGGGGGAAAAACCCACATCTTTACACTCCAACTGTTCCGGAAAGCATTCCGGCATGATGACCCTAATTGCCCACCTGGGCTATGATCCCGCCACCTACTTGCAGCTGGGCCATCCCTTGCAACAGTTGATTCTTGACTATGTTGCAGAATTCTGCGACTACCCTCGGCAGGAGATTGTCATTGGCACCGACGGCTGTGGCGTTCCCGTCCACGGTCTACCCCTGTTCAACATGGCCTTGGCCTATGCCCGGCTGGTCCACCCCCAGGGTGATCAAAAGCGCATAGCGGCCTGCCGACGGATAACTGACGCCATGATGACACATCCTGAAATGGTTGGGGGAACAGAACGCTTCTGTACCGACCTCATGGGCGCCACCCAAGGTGCTCTGGTGGGTAAGGCAGGAGCTGCCGGCGTGTATTGTGTAGGACTCCTGCGGGAGGGTATCGGCATCGCCGTCAAGTGTGAGGATGGGTCTAGCCGAGGTCGGGACCCAGTGGTGGTGGAAATCCTTCAGCAATTGGGCGCCCTCACAGGTGAACAGCTTGCTTCCCTGGGAAAATACCATCACCCCCAGAACATCAACCACCGCAAGGAAAAGTGCGGCGAAGTTATACCAGTTGTTAAGCTAAAAAAGGAGGACTAAAATGAGAATCTTTATCTCTGCAGATATGGAAGGTATTTCTGGCGTTGTCCACTGGGAGCAATGCCGGCGGGATGGCCGAGAGCATGATATGGCTCGGCGCCTGATGACTGCCGAAGTCAATGCCGCCATCGAAGGTGCTCTGTCGGCAGGGGCCACAGAAGTCATAGTCAACGATTCCCACAGCACCATGCGCAACCTGTTTCCAGATCAACTACATCCTGGGGCTCAATTAATCACCGGTTCAGCCAAGCCCCTATCTATGATGGAGGGAATCCAGGATGGGCAGTATACATGTGCCCTGTTGGTAGGCTACCATGCCCGCATGAATCAGACTGGCGTCCTCAGCCACACCTATTCCGGCGCTGTCTTTCGTGAAGTTCGCCTCAACGGCCAAGTAATGGGTGAAACGGGAATCAATGCCGCTCTGGCAGGAAGCTTTGGCGTTCCCGTGGCACTAGTAACTGGAGACGACCAGGTGTGTCAGGAGGCCCAGGAGCTGATTCCCGGCATTATAACCGCTGAAGTTAAACAGGCCCGGTCTCGGTTTTCAGCCCGCTGCCTTCATCCCCAGGAGGCCAGCAATCTAATTCGCAGTCGCGCTCAGACTGCCGTGACCGCTGCCGTCCAGCCCCTGATCCTGGCCCAGCCCGTCACCTTGGATATTAGCTTCATCCACGCCGGTCAGGCCGAGATTGCCAAGGCCCTGCCAGGCATAGAGGCGGTGGATCCCACCACCCTGCGCTTTACTGGGGAAAGCATGCTCCAGACCTTTCAGGTAATGCGGGCACTGTTAACCTTAGGGGGTTCTGTCTAATTAAGGATTAACACCGGGGGCCTCAAGGCCCCCTGGCTGCTGTTAAGAAGGAGGAGTAATTGATGACAAATGTAGAAGAGCAAATTCTTCAAACCATAGCCCAGGAGATAAAGATTCCCCTGAGCAAGGTGACCGAGACCATAGCACTGTTGGATGACGGCAACACCGTACCCTTCATAGCCCGCTACCGCAAGGAAGTAACCGGCGGCCTAGATGAGGAGCAGATCTTTGCCCTCCAGCAGCAAGCTAGCTACCAGCGCAACCTCCACCAGCGCAAGGAGGAAGTGCTACGTATTATCGCCGAGCAGGGTAAGCTCACCCCAGAGCTGGAAAAGCAGATTAGGGAAAGCACAAAACTTCAACAGGTTGAGGACCTGTACCGACCATACAAGCCTAAGCGCAACACCAGGGGCAGCAAGGCCCGGGAGGCAGGTCTGGAGCCTTTGGCCGAGATCCTCTTTGTCGGTGAACTGAACCCCCGGGTGGAGGCAGAGCAGTACATAAACGAGAAAGTCGCCGATGTCGATTCCGCCCTCCAGGGGGCCATGGACATCATCGCCGAGGACTTTGCCGACGCCGCCGACAACCGCATGATTGCCCGGCGACGCACTTGGGATAAGGCAGTGCTGGTGGTTCGGGCCAGCGATGAAAAGGCCCAGTCGGTGTATGAGATGTACTATGAATACAGTGAGCCAGTAGCCAAAATCCCCTCCCATCGGGTGTTGGCCATCAACCGAGGGGAAAAGGAAGAATTCCTCAAGGTAAGTCTAGACTTTGATGCCCAGTACTTGCTCCAGGAACTGTGGCGGCGGAATTTCAATCCCCAGCGGGAGGACGCCAAAGAATACGTCATGAAGGCCATGGGGGACGGCTATCAGCGTCTGTTGGCCCCCGCCGTGGAACGGGATCTTCGCCGGGAGCTGACGGATGAGGCCCAGGCATCAGCGTATAAACTCTTCTCGGCAAACCTCACCGCCCTGCTCCTGCAACCTCCTACCCGGGACAAGACGGTGCTGGGCGTCGACCCAGCGTACCGGACAGGATGCAAATTGGCGGTGGTAGATTCAACGGGCAAGCTGATGGGAATCGATGTAATTTACCCCACACCTCCCAAAAACCAAGTAGAACAGTCAAAACGCCGTATTAAAGAACTGGTGGCCCAACATGGCATCAATGTCATTGCCATCGGCAACGGTACCGCCAGCCGGGAGACCACCGAACTCATCGGCGAACTCACCCAAGAGCTGGGAGGAGTTGCCTACACCGTCGTCGACGAGTCCGGGGCCTCGGTGTACTCCGCCGACCCTCTGGCCAAGGAAGAGTTTCCAGAGCTAGATGTATCTGAACGCTCTGCCGTTTCCATTGCCCGCAGGCTGCAGGATCCCCTGTCGGAGCTGGTCAAGATACCTCCCCAGGCCATTGGTGTCGGGCAGTACCAGCATGATGTCGACCAGAAAGAACTGTCCCGCCTCCTGGGCGAAGTGGTGGAGATCTGCGTCAACCGGGTGGGGGCAGACCTCAATAGTGCCTCGGCGCCGCTACTATCATATATAGCCGGCATTAAACCGGCAGTGGCTAAGGCCATCGTGGCATGGCGGCAGGATAACGGCACTTTTAGCCAGCGTACCCAGCTCCTCAATGTTCCCCGCCTGGGGGACGCCACCTTCCAGCAGTGTGCAGGTTTCCTGCGCATTCGGGAAGGGGAGAACCCTCTGGACGCCACCACCGTGCATCCAGAATCCTATGGGGTTGCCGAGAAGCTTCTGGGCCTGTGCGGCTTTACCACTGCAGACTTGGGTAGCCGGGGTGGCATTCCCGAACTCAGCAGCAAGCTACCTGGACCCGTCAAGACCTTGGCACAGCAGCTGGGTGTAGGCGAGCCCACCCTCAGGGATATCATTCAGGCCCTGGAAAAGCCTGCCCTGGACCCCAGGGATAAATTGCCAGCTCCCCTTTTCCGGGAAGGAGTCCTCACCCTCAAGGATCTAAAGGAAGGCATGGTTCTCCAGGGTACCGTGCGCAATGTCACCGACTTCGGCGCCTTTGTGGACATCGGCCTCAAGGAGGCCGGCCTCGTCCACGTCTCAGAGCTGTCCAATAAATACGTCAAGCACCCTTTGGAAGTGGTCAAGGTCGGGGATAATATCAGCGTGCGGGTCATCGGGGTTGACCAGCGCCGCCATCGCATTGCCCTCTCCTGCAAATCCGTGAACTAGGAGGAATAGAATGAACACCAAAGAAATCATGAACCTGGCCCTGGAAATGGCGTGCCTTGCCGAAATTCCCGGTGATTCTGGGATTATCGTCGACGGCAAAAATATAAAGAAAGCCATCTTCGGCGTTGACATGGAAGCAGCGGAGATTCTCATCGCCAAGGAACTGGGAGTGGATCTGGTCATCACTCACCACCCTGTGGGCGGTGCCCCCCGCCTCAACCTGTACAAGGTCATGGAGAACCAAATTGAACGCATGGTAACTGCCGGAGTGCCCATCAACAAAGCCCAAAAGATGTTGCGGGAGCAGATGGGTAAGGTGGAGCGCGGGCTGCACGTCACTAATTACGACCGGGTAGCCTCGGCGGCCAAGCTCTTAAACATGCCCTTCATGGGCGTTCACACTCCTGCCGACCTCCTCACCGAGAGGAAGATTCAGGACCATCTGGACAATAACCTGAACGATAGGTCTACCCTGGCCGATGTCATCACTGTCCTCATGCAACTGCCGGAATACCGGAATGCCCTGACCCAGCCGGAGATTCGGGTGGGCTCGGAAAAGGACTATGCCGGCAAGGTCTTTGTAATTATGGCCGGGGGCACCAACGGTGGCGCCAAGGTGGCCCATACCTACTTTGAGGCCGGTGTCGGCACCCTGGTCTGCATGCACATGCCCGAGGACGTCCTCAAGGCGGTCAAGGAACAGAATATCGGCAATGTCATCGTTGCCGGCCACATGGCCAGCGACTCCATCGGCATCAATATGATCATCGCCGCCCTGGAGGAAAGGGGCGTGGAAGTTATCCGCATGAGCGGAGTAATGGAGCCAAATTAGGGCGGATTTCCCCGCCTTTTTTTGAGAGCAGATTGACCTGCCATGGGAAATTACCTTTTCTTGACCGCGGTTCATGCAGGTGCTATACTACTTTTGGCGATGGAGTTCGCCGGGGCTCACATGCCCAAACCGCCGCTTGTAGCTGATAACTCCTGTCTCCCTGGGGGCAGGAGCTTATTTTATTGGAGGGATTCCTTTGCTGCTGAGTTTACTGCTTATTTTATCCCTGGGGGTGGCGGTGCAGATACTGCTTAAGCGCTTGCCTTTGCCCGGTTTGCTTGGTCTCTTATTACTCGGTGTTGCCCTGGGGCCCTATGGCTTCAATCTTTTGGATGAGGCCTTCTTGGCCAGTGCTCAGGACTTGCGAATGCTGGCTTTGATAATCATCCTGCTTAGGGCAGGTTTAGGCCTCAATCGCCGAGTTTTAAATGAAGTGAAGGGGCCGGTATTCACCATGGGAGTATTGCCCTGCATTGTTGAGGGCGTTGCTGTAACTATTGCTGCGGTGTATGTGTTCAAGTTTTCTGTTCCCGTGGCTGCCAGTCTAGGCTTTGTCCTGGCTGCCGTCTCACCTGCTGTAGTTGTCCCTTCCATGCTATACTTGAAGGAACAGGGCCTGGGGATGAATAAGGGAATTCCCGTCATGATATTAGCCGGAGCATCAGTTGACGATGTGGTAGCCATCACCTTCCTGACCAGCACTCTCGGTTGGGCGATGGCCGGTACCGCCGCCGGTCTCTGGTGGCAAGCTCTGCTTATTCCTGTCCGAATTATTGCCGGAATCGCACTGGGGTTAGTTGTGGGTTGGATCTTGGTGAAGCTACTGCCCAAACTTGCATCTATTCAACGGGGCTATGCCGCTCTGGCTGTGTTTGCCGGAACCCTGGCTGTGGTGGTTACCGGAGAAATTACAGGGATAGCAGGACTTTTGGCGGTAATGGCCTGCGGCTTTATTCTGGCGGAGCGGGCCGGCCGGGAGCTACATATCGTGGTCAAAGCGGCTGACGCCGCCTGGATGGTCGCCCAGATTTTTCTGTTTGTGTTGATCGGCGCCGCTGTGGATATTGGCGTAGCATGGGAAGCCGGTCTGGCAGGGGCCCTGGTGATAGGCATCGGCCTTTTGGGTAGGGCTCTAGGGGTATATCTCGGCCTTTTAGGCAGTAAGTTAAATTGGAAGGAAAGACTGTTTTGCGCAATTTCCTACGTCCCCAAGGCAACAGTCCAAGCTGCAGTGGGCGGGCTGCCTCTGGCCATGGGGGTGGCAGGAGGCGAAATAATTCTGGCTGTGGCCGTGCTTTCGATTATCTTAACTGCTCCTTTAGGGGCTGCGGCAATTCCCTTGGTAGCGCCTAGGTTGCTTAGAACTGAAGCTGCGGCAAGCCAAGAAAATATTATCTGAAGGTGATCTGTGATGCGGGCAAAGGATGTGATGAGCACCAGACTGATTACCATTGGTCCCGATGAACCTGTGCGGAATGCAGTAACGTTGATGCTTCAGCACCGAATCAGCGGTCTTCCTGTGGTAGACGGGGAAGACAGACTGGTGGGCCTAATAACGGAGAACGACCTTGTGTTGGGTAGCGCTCCGGGGCTGCCCATTCATCTGCAACTGTTGGAGGATTTACTGGACGCCAAGGAGCCCACCCGTCATCTCAAACAAATTCAGGAGATTGGAGAGAAGCGCGTAAAAGAGTTGATGACACGGGAAATAGTTACAGCCCAACCTGAAATGCCTTTGGGTGAGCTGATTTCCCTGTTGGTGAAAAACGATTTTAAACGCCTCCCCATTGTGTCTCAAGGCGCTCTGGTGGGATTGGTGACCCGGGCAGATATTGTCAAAGTAATGGCTTAGCCGTATGACGGCTTTTTTTCTTTACCCCATTCTATAGTCGTGCAGGGATGTTCAGGCAATCTTTCCAATAAAAAGGCTTTGCGGTAAACCTATTGAAATTTGGTTAAATCTACCGTAAAATTAACTGCAGGAGGGATGCCTTTGGACAGTCTCGACTTGAATATTATTCGGGAACTGCAGGAAAATGCCCGCATCAGTACAGCCGAGTTGGGGCGCAAAATTGGCCTCTCCACATCCGCCACCGGCGAGCGCATTGCCAAGCTGGAGCGGGAAGGAATCATCAAGGGCTATTCGGCCATCATCGACGCGGAAAAGCTGGGCCAGGATATCTCTGCTTATATTCTGGTTCCCGTGGGCAGCATACCTATTGACGTCATGGCCGAGGAGATCGCTGCTCTGCCCCAGGTGCAGGAGTGTCACAAGGTCACAGGCAATGCCTGTTTTATGGTCAAAGTCCGTGCAGGCAGCATGGCGGAATTAGAGCGGGTCATCGATTCCATTAACCGCGCCGCCCCCAACACCTGTTCATACCTGGTCCTGTCTACTGTCAAGGAGACGGGGCGGGTTGTACTATCAGATTGAGGAGGTTGCATAATGTTTAATTCCTTTTCTGAGTTGAAGGATTACTGCGTGAGCAATGACATCCAGTTGATTGACTTCAAGGTCATCGACCTGGCCGGACGCTGGCACCACCTGACCATTCCCGTGGAACAGCTTACGGAAAAGACCATTACCAAGGGAATCGGTATGGATGGCTCCAGCTATGGATTTCTCACCGTGGAGAAGTCCGACATGGTCTTTAAACCCGATATTTCCACAGCCTTTGTCGACCCCTTTGCCCAGCATCCCACCATCTCCATCGTTGCGGACATCTATACCCTGGGCGAGGGGGCAGGGCGCTTTGACGGCGACCCCCGCTATGTGGCCCAAAAGACCGAAGAGTACATGGCAAAACTGGGTATTGCCGACACCTGCTTATTGGGCCCGGAATTTGAGTTTTATATCCTGGACCACGTTTCCTTCCGCAACGATGTCAACCACCTGGAGGTAAATCTAGACTCCCGCCAGGCGGCCTGGAACACCGGCAAGCGGGATGAGTCCAACTTGGGCTACCATGTAGGCCTCCATGGCGGTTACCACGTGGATTTGCCCAAGGACTCCAGCTTTGACCTGCGCAACGAGATGATCCTCATGCTCCAAAAGCACGGCGTTCCCGTCAAGTATCACCACTCAGAGAATGGCGGCCCCGGCCAGGTGGAAATCGAGGT
>DAIOXA010000017.1:0-14561 GCA_036758185.1 Bacillota bacterium | reverse complement strand
GGGTGATGGGACATTCCAAATTGGCAAAGTTCAAGTCTCCGGAACTGGTAATGTCCTTGATCTGGGACAGGGGATAGTTGACATCGTAATCCCGGCGTCGCTCCCGGGTCAGCTGGTCCAGCATGACATCCCCCACCGCCACCAGGTCAAAGGAAAAGCTCTGGGAGGTCTGGAATATATACTCAAAGGGTTGGTCCAAGCTCAAGTCATCCTGCTCTGGCATACTGGCAGTGAGTCGGTACTCCTGACCGTACTCCCATTCCTCCAGGGTTATGTCGATTCGCCCTGAGGTCAGCGTTAAGCGGAACTGGGCCTGGGGCTGAATCCCGATCTCCAGCTCCGCCACCGCTGAATCAGGCGCCACCGAAAGACTGATGACGGGATGCTGGTACGAAGCCTCAATGAGGACAAGTTTTTCTTCGGGGACCTGAGACCCCCGGCCCCAAGTGACCCAAACAAATATTGCCCCCAGCACTAGCAGTGCTACTAACGACCTAAGCAAGGGTTTTCGCATTGACGTCACCTCATACTGGTGGGTTAAGCTCATTGACAGCTATTGAACTAACTTTTACTATATGTACAGGGGGCAATTGCACTAGTTGCTAATCGGCTACATAACCCAACTATTAAAGTAAAGCTGCGGCCCCCGATGTTGCGGGATTAGTTAAAGCTGATTAGACCCTCCAGGCCCTTAAGGTAGGCATCGGGGAGCAATCTCTGTAGGTTCTCCATATTGTGCAATTCTTCAGCCAGGAATATTTTTCTGGCTCTATTTTTGCCAATTCCCGGCAGCGCTTCCAGCTGTTCCAGGCTGGCCTTGTTGACATTCAGGGGCCAGGGCAGGCCGGTGATGGAACGGTAGCCGTAGTCGACAATCTTGACATCCAATTTGCTGCCCACGGTGAATTTTCCAGGGATGCCCACCAGGATGGGATATGTGCCGGGTTGGCGTCCATAGGCCGTCAGGCCCTGGGACTCCTCGATGATGACATCCCGGAATAGCGTGCCCACGGGAAATACCCTTTGCAGCATGGGCCTGTTTATCTCTTTATTGACTGCCTCCTTGTACTGTTGAAATCTATAGGCAGTAGCCGTGTCCTTACTGCGCCGGTATGCGCCCAAGGGGTTTACCTGGCGAATGTTGATGCGCCGCACCAAGAGGCCGGCATCCCGCACCCGGCGCAAGAATGCCAAATTCAGCTCAACAGTCTGCTTGCCCTCGCCCCTGAGGCCGTGGAGGAAGTTGAGGCCGGGCAGGAGTTTGGGGATGCCCCCTTCCCGCCAGCCCCCCACTTCATTCATGATCTCAATGGCCCGGAAGGTCTTGTCGACATCTGTACCGATATTATTGGCCCTGAGGACGGCGGGATCGGCGGACTCCAGGCCAAAGGCCGCAGTATCTCCAGGAGTGTTATACTTGGCAATTGCCTTCAGGGCCAGGGCAGATTCTTTTGGAAAGTCGGCAATGGTTGCCGGGTTGATATTGTCCATATGCAGCACCTTTAGTCCCGGCGCCGCCCAGCGGATTCCCGCGTACAGCTCTTCAATGGCTTTCGCATTGGGGATGAGGACTTTCCCCTTCCTCCGGGCCCGGTAGAGGAGGAGGTCGGTCTGGGCGCCCAGGCGGAAGTAAACATTACCCAAATCCGCCAGGACCCGAACCTCGGCAATGATTCCTGCAATGCTGCGCTGATATAAGACCTTCTTAAAGCGCTCAGAGCAGAAGCTGCAATGGTTCTGGCGGGGACAGCCGCGAAAGGTCTCAATCTCACAGATCAGGTGAGGATAGCGGGGATGCTTGGTGGTCACCTCTGCGCCCAGGGGCGCCCACCTATCCACCAATTTTGCGGCAGGAACAGACTTTTCCAAGTCTGCCCCCGTCAAGAGTTGGTATGCCACCAGGCCAGGGACTTCCTTGGCCATGTAATCTACCTGACCCACGTCCAGATTGCAATGGATGATGGGACCACTGAGGATGGTCTTGGGGCGCCGCAGCGCTGCTGCCAGCTCCCGGATTTCCTGTAGAGAGATGGGCATGCCCCCTAAGTATTTGCCCGGCACAGTGGTGCCGGCAATGATGACAACAATCTCTGCACTCTTTATTTCATCCAGCAGCTCTGGACACTGGCGCAGGTCATCGATGAGGACATAACCTATATCCGTGCCGATCAGCCCTGCAGCCTTGAGAGCGCCGAAGGTATAGCGAACATGGGGAGCGATGTACGGCGGCACTCCCAGACAGGAGGGCTCATCCAAGTAGCCATCCAATATGTACACCCTGGCTATAATCCTCACTCCCTCCTAGCAAATAGACCCCCGAGGGTGTATACTTATCTTGCCGATATAAGCCAATAGTATCACATTTAGCCCTGGATGCCGAAGAATTTCTTGGAATAAGGAGGCCCTGGTCATGAAACGCTTAGTTCCTATAATTTTCATTGCCTAGCTTCTGGCAGCTTGCCAGTTGCCGCAAGCTCCCACTGGCCCTGAACCAGATTTTAACCGGGAAGACTTTCAACACCTCCCCCAAGAAATCCAGGACTGGGTGGAGAACACTCGGGATATGCACCTGGCCCACAGTAAAATCCATCAGGGCCGCCGGTACATCCTGGCAAGTTTCGGAGAAATGCCCACCGGCGGCTACGAAATCACCATCGATGACGTAGAGATTGGCCCGGATAAGATCACCGTCACCATCAACCAGAGTATGCCTAATCCCGGCCAGGCCGAGCCACAGGTCTTGACCTATCCCTGGGACATGGTCTCGGTGGCAAGACTGGATCTGCCCCTGGAGTTCAAGGCCACCGGGGATTTGGAATACATCCTCACCCTGGTGGGGGACCAAGAACTCCCCCAGATAACCGCCCGATCCCGGGAAATCAAGATCTTTTCCCCTGCGCCAGGCAGCACGGTGCCCCAGTCCTTCAGCGTAGAAGGAATAGCCAATGTCTTTGAAGGCTACTTCTCTTACTTGCTGCGGGATGCCGACGGAACACCCACTGAAGAACAAAACGCCAGGGCCGGCATGGGGGACTGGTACCCTTTTCAGCTGGATGTAACGGCGCCGGATACCATAAGCCAAGAGTTTACCCTGGAGCTCTTCAGTTACAGTGCCCGGGACGGCGACATCATCAACTTGGTGGAAGTACCCCTGAAGAGAGGTCAATAATACAAGATAACGATGCACAAAAGGGCCCCGGTTACATCGGTGGCCCTTACTTCTTATTCAGGATTCTAAAGACTACTGGCGAAAACCAGTATGTGTGGATCTAATTTAATACTGTAGAGTCCTGGGCAATCTGCTTGCCTGCTCAATCCAATCGGCGACCTGACCTTGGGAGGGAAGCTTTCTCACCAGGTTTTTCGCTTCGCTTTTCTCCATCATTGTCTTGAAAAGGTTTTCCGCATTGCGCTGGGCAAGTTCTGGCACAGTGTCAACTCCAGCCTCTTCCAATAGATCGGCATACTGGCTACCAACACCCTTAATCCGGAATAGATCTGCGTGGTTCGCCCACGTCAGGATCAACTTTTCGGAGATACCGGTCTTCGCGGCTAGCTCCGCCCTGCCATTTTTGGTAATGCAGGCTTCCAGCAATGCCTCTATCGAGCGTACCCCCTCAGCTCTCAGCTTGTCTGCAAAGACATCCCCAATTCCTTCAATAACACTTAGCTTTGTCATTCCCTTGATCGCTCCTCTCTTTTTTGCAATTGAAAACGCGCATACCTAACTATAACAAAATTAATTTATGATGACAATTAGAAAGTAACAGCCGGCTTGGATTTACCTTTGCCCAGGATTATGAGCAAGAGGACAATGGCAGAACCCAGGGCAATGGCAGATGCCGGCAATAACCAGCTATAGGCCTCGACTCCGTAGGCCGCCACCATTTCCACTTCAGCCAGCTTTTCACCATCCAGGCAGATCACCGCTAGACCTAAGACTTGCCCTTCCTGAATGGGGGCTTTTAATACCAGGCCGGGTTCATCAGACTGGACGACACCCTGGGTCCATTCAAAGTCCAGTTCTAGACGGCGGATATCGGCGACGTGGTGAAGGTCAGAATATGTTCCCCCAGCCAGAATCTGTAGCATATCCGGTTGCCCCCGGCGCTGCCCGCGAATAGGAACACTAAATATCTGTCTACCCTCCACTAACATAGCGTAATACTGCCAGGCGCCAAAACCATATTCCAAGAGGGTGCGGGCATCCCGCCATATCCTTCCCTTAGGAGCATTAAGGGTTACCCCCAGGAGGTCTCGACCACCGCCACTGGCGGTGAAGACAAAGCAGTTACCAGCCTGGGGAGTGTAGCCGGTTTTAAAGCCGGTAGCCCAAGGGTAGTATTCATCAGGGTAGTCCTGGGACAACATTCGGTTGGTGTTGACCCAGCGCTTATCCTGCCAATAGTAGTCCTTTGCCGACACAACCTGGCAGAGGAATTTCTGTTCCAGGGCAGCCTGGGTTATCAAAGCCAAATCCCTGGCTGTGCTCACATGCTCCGGGCAGTGATAGCCATCGGGACCGGCAAAGTTCGTGTGGGTGGCGCCCAGTTCTTTGGCCCGCTGATTCATCATCTCGGTGAACAGTGCGACGGCCTGATCTATTTCCATTAGCTCAAAGCCGCTGACCCTTCTGGCGACAAATACCGCTGTAGAATATGCGGCGTCATTGCCGGAGGGAAGCATCAGGGCGTAAACCATGTCTGCCACCGTCAGGCGATCCCCCACCTTGAGCTTGGCCGTGCTACTGTCGTAGCCGATGCGGTTGATTTCTTCACCCACAACGATAATCTCATTTAACCGGGCATTCTCTAGAAGAATCAATGCCGTCATAATCTTGGTGGTACTGGCGGGGTAGAGGAGTAAATCGGCGTTGGTTTCATAGAGAACCTTACCAGTGCCCCGATCCAGCAGAAATGCAGCCTCCGATACCAATTCCATTTCCTCTATGCCTGGTAGTCCACATAGTTCGCTGGCCATAGCCCCCCTGGGCACAGACAACGTTACCAAGACAATACACAAAATGTACTTCAATTTATTCATGCCCCATCCCACCCCTGCACTAATTATCTCTTATACGTATTTCAACGGTCAGAAGAAAAATTCCTACTATTGCTAAGAAAAACCTTCCGGGATAATCTCATCCCATTTCCCTTAGTGCCCCTTTCTGACTTGCGCTCTTTCTCCCCTTCCTCCCTTTTTTCCCTGGGGAATGGTATTATTAGCAATGGAAGAATTTTGACGGGAGGGCCATAATGAAAGGCAAGAAATCATTAGTTCTCTTGGTGCTGGTGGTCTTTACGATCCACATTTCTGGCTGTGTCATCCAATTAGCCGACCCCGGGTCCCAGCCACAACCTGGCCCGAAGCTGCAGGTAGTATTCCCCGAGAAAAACCTGCGGGACTACATCCGCTTGGCTCGGCAAGGCGCAACGGACTTAGACAGCTTATATTGGGAGAATGTCCTCGGTCCCATTCAGATGCAATTAGACCAAGCGAACAGCAGCATACAGATTGAAGATTATCATCAGACGATTTATAACTTGGATGAACTTGAATTTGCCCTGGACCAGCTTAAGGACGTTGATGTCACAAGAATAGTCAAGACTGCCCTGCACAGGAGCAATGATTACATTCAGGGGGTGGACTATACGGTCTACATCATCCCCTGCAACCCTGCCGACGACTTTACCCGGGACAAGATGCGCGGTGTGCGGGGTATCTCCGGCCTGACCTGCGGCAATAGCATTATCGCCATCAACCCCTTGGGGCAAGGCTGGCAGGAAACCCTGCCCTACGTGGCTGCCCACGAGTACTACCATGTCATTTGGAGCGCCCGCAACGTGCGCAGGTGGGAGGGTGATGTCCTGGGGGTGCTGGTCATGGAAGGCAAGGCCGATGCCTTTGCAAATATCGTCTACCCCGGCTTGGCCGTGCCCTGGACCCATTCCTTGCCCACAAATAGAGAAGATCAAATATGGCGATCCCTACAGGAGCATCTGGACAGCACCGACCTGAATTTCGCTAAAGAACTAACCCAAGACGAATACTGGTCCGGCTATGCCATCGGCTACCATATCGTCCAGGTCTTCATGTACAACCACCCCGATGTCAGCATTGACCAGTGGACCGACATGTCATCCAAAGACATTCTTGACGATAGCGGCTATGAGGAATGGCTAGCGAATTAATCCAGCATTATTGGGACTGCTCTCCAGGGGTAGACCCGTTTTTTTATCCGGACATGATTCTCATTACACACTGGTGGCATTTATCATGCAAAACAACGAGGAATTTAGCCAGTAAAGAGAATTACTGAAATGGGTGTTTACGAACGGGGGGGGACAGACTATCTGGTCCCTTTCTGCGGATCTGGAGTTCTTCGACAATCCAGAGTACCACGATAAGCTGACGGCGGCCGACTCCACTGCAGTTGCCAACCTCCTGTGGAATGCCCTCTCCTGCATCAGCGCCAGTGTATCTTTTATTGGTGCGTTTCTGGTGCTCTACCGGGTAAATATCCTCTATGGCATCCTGATGATGGCCGCAGCATTCCCTTCCTCAATTGCGGCGGCTAAGTATACAAAATCCTTGTACCGACTGAGCCTCACCCAAGTAAGCGGAGAAAGACAGAAGCGATACTATCAGAATATCGCGGTGGACAAGGAATATGCCCAGGATGTGCGCTTGTTTGATGTTGGAACCAAGAGTCTGGCTCTGGGGGGCAACACCAAAAGCTTGCCTTGGCCCGAGCACTATACCGCCGCCATACCGCCTTGGTCCTGGATGAACCCTCTTCCAACCTTGACCCCAAGGCAGAGCATGAGATCTTTCAATCTCTGCAGACCCTAACCCAGGGAATAATGACGATATTCAGGCTTTCCAATGTCTTCCTTGCCGACTGGATCATTGTCCTGGAGAAGGGCAGAGTCATCGAAGATGGAACCCAGGCAGAACTCCTCAAGAATCAACATCGCTATGCCGAACTCTTTCGCTACCAGCAGGGAAAATACATAAATCCAGATTTTGTTTAGCTTTTTTAGAATATAAACAATGCGCAAGGATTCGAGGAGTTAGGTTGGCCATTGGTTGGCAGTGCAAAAAACGCCTGGATTAGGGCCAGGTGTTTTTGCATTGGTGTTTCTTGTGGCCTACGGCACGGCTTTCATAGGCTGACTATATGTGACGGATCATTGGCATAGGATTATTCCTGTTATTGGGACAGGAAATAACGTTAGGCCTACTAGGGTAGAAATTTCATTGCAAAGAGCCAACGCACCGCACTACTTTTCCTGGATTCATGATATTCCTGGGGTCAAAGGCCCGCTTGATTCCTGCCATGACATCGATGATGGGGTCCCCCAAAGACTGCTCCAGGAAGTCCACCTTGGCATGGCCGATGCCGTGTTCGCCGGAGACCTGGCCTTCCAATTCCAGGGCCTTATCGTACAGGCGCTGCATCAGCTCGCCAATTCCCGGCTTCCACACTTCCTCGGAGGTATCGTCCCGGAGCACATAGACATGGAGATTGCCGTCTCCGGCATGGCCGAAGCTACGCACCCTAAAGCCGTACTCCTCTTCCAGGCTGTGGGCAAACTTGACAAAGTCCGCCACTTTATCCTTGGGCACTACGACATCGCACTCATCCATGGTGGGAGTGGAGCTGGCGATGGCCTCCAGGAATGCACCCCGGGCCGACCAGATGGATTCTTGACGCTCCTCGGTGTCGGATATGAAGACATCGATAGCGCCCTGCTCCAGGCAGAGCTTGGCCGCGGCGTCATATGTCTCCTCGATCTCTTCCTTGCTGTTGCCGTCAAAGCTCAGGAGCAGGTAGGCATCGGAGGACTTGTCAGGAAAGACCTTGCCCAGGTATTCTTCGGCGGCCTCGATGACTTCCCGCTGCATGAATTCCACCGCCGTGGGGTTGCTACGGGAGCGAAGGATGGCGGGCACCGTTTCGATACACTGGTCCAGGGAGGGGAAGGGGACCAAGAGGCTTACGGTCTTCTTGGGCAGAGACAACAGGCGTAGGGTGACTTCAGTGACAACGCCTAGGGTCCCTTCACTCCCCACCAGCAGATCCGTAAGGCTATAACCAGAGCTGTTCTTGATGACCTTGCCCCCGGTGCGGACGATGCCGCCGTTGGGCAAGACCACTTCCATGCCCAGCACATAGTCGCGGGTCACACCGTACTTTACCGCCCGCATGCCGCCGGCATTGGTCATGACATTGCCGGCGATGGTGGCGCTCTTCTCCCCGGGGTCCGGGGGGTAGAAGAGGCCCTTTTCCTCCACGGCCTTGGCCAAGTCCATGAGGAGCACCCCTGCCTCTACCCGGGCCATGAGGTTATCCTCATCTATCTCCAATATCTTATTCATGCGGGTAAGGGAGAGGAGGATGCCGCCGTGGATGGCAACGGCGCCGCCGCACAGGCCAGTTCCCGACCCCCGAGGGGTGACAGGAATCCTCTTGTTATGGGCATACTCCAGTATTCGAGATACTTCGTAGGTGGTCTCTGCCTCCACCACCACATCGGGGAGGAACTTTCCATATTCCACCATCTCGTCATGGGTGTAGTCGTCATTAATGTCCTGTCCAGTAAAGACCCGTGATTCATCGGTGACCATCTGCAAGAACTTCAGGTCTCTGCTGTTAATATTCTTGTGCTTCATCCTTGCACCTCCTCGGCCCGCAATTTCGCCAGCAGGCCTGGCACTATTTCATAGAGGTCTCCCACGATGCCATAATGGGCCACATCAAAGATGGGAGCAGATTTGTCATTGTTAATGGCAATGATGCATTCCGAGCCACCCATCCCAGCGATAAACTGCACCGCCCCCGAGACCCCCAGGGCAATCAGGAGCTTGGGCCGCACCGTCCGCCCCGAAAGGCCTATTTGCTGTGTATGGTCTCCCCAGCCCGCCTCGATGAGGGGGCGGGTGACGGCGACCTGACCGCCCAGGCGCTCTGCCAACTCTCGCACCAAAACCATGTCCTTCTCTTCCCGGATGCCCCGGCCTGCCACCACCAAGACCTCGGCCTCGGCTATGCCCGGGGCAATTTCCTTATGGCGGACTTGCTGAACCTCAATGCGGCTGGTGATGTCCAGCTCACCAAACTCCACAACCCCAGTGGGATTGGGCGCCCTTTCGGCAGCATCCATTACCTTATAACGCACGGTAGCCAGCTGGGGGCGATGGTTGGGCGTTATGATCTGGGCCATGATGTTGCCACCAAAGGCGGGGCGAATCTGAACCAGGTCGGTATTTTCCTTGACATCCAGAAGTGTGCAGTCGGCGGTGAGGCCGGTGCGGAAGCGGGTGGCCAGTCGGGGGGCCAGGGAGCGGCCCACCGAGGTTGCCCCCACTAGAATGATGCTGGGCTTGATTCCCTCCACGCAATGGGCAAAGGCATCAGTGTAGGCATCCACCCGGAAGAGGCGCAGGCCGACATCGTCGTAGACAAAGACCTTATCCACTCCGTACTCCAAAAGCTTGGACGCCTGTTGACGGATATTATCTCCCAAGAACAGGGCGTACACGGGATGGTGAATCTTGGCCGCCAATTCTCGGGCCTTACCAACAAGTTCCCAGGTCACAGGATGGATTTCTCCCTCCTCATGCTCGACATAGATCAGCACTCCCCGCCATTCTTCCTTGTCCACCTGGGGACGAGTTTCATCAGCCAAGCTGATAGCGCCTTGGGGACATGCCTTGATGCAGATCTTACACATGCGACAGGCGTCGGTGAAGGCAATCCGTCCCTCCTCGGCGACGATGGCGTTAAAGGGGCAGGAGCTAATACATATCGCACAGAGATCACATTTGTTGTAGTTTATCACCAGTCCCATCAGCTACTCCCTCCCCTGGATAAATTTAAGTTCCACCAGCTTGGCCAGGAGCTTGTCCCCCAGCTCCGCACCATTGCCCTGCCACAGTTCCCGTTCTCCGCTGGCCTGGGGGTTGAAGATGCGCTCCACCTGGGTTGCAGAACCCTTGAGTCCGTAATTATCCTCGTCCTGGTCGACAAAGTCTGCAAAGGAGAGGACCTTTATCTCCCGCTGGGCGCTGGCCAACTTTTTGCGATAGGATGGTAGCCTGGGTTGAAAGATATCCTTTTCGACAGTAATCAGGCAGGGATACTGCATCCGTACTACCTCCACGGTGTTGACCATATCCATTTCTAGAGTAATTCCCTCAAGGTTGACTTCCAGTAAATCCCGCACCCAGGCGACATGGGGGATCCTTAAATATTCGGCTAGTGCTGGCCCCACCTGAGCGGTGTCACCATCAGTGGTCTGCTTACCGCAGACGATGAGATCGGGCGAGCTCACGGCCATGATGCCCTGGGACAAAGTGTACGCTGTGGCCAGAACATCGGCGCCGGCAAACTTGCGGTCTGAAAAGACGTACCCCCGATCTGCCCCCATCATGTAGGCCTCGCGGATTACTGCCTGGGCCTGGGTTGGCCCCATGGTCACCACAACTACCTCGCCGCCAACATCCTCCCGGATTCTCAGGGCGGTCTCCAAGGCATAGAGGTCATAGGGATTCATCTTGCTGTCGACACCGTCCCGCACCAGAACACCGTTTTCATCCACCTCAACCTGGCTAGACTCCGGCACTTGCTTTATGCACACTAAGATCTTCATCTACTCGCCCCCAATGATGCTTTTAGTTTTTCTCGAATGGACAGATGGTCTGACCAGTTAACTTGAATACAACTATTCTAAGTCCTGGATACAAGAATCTACAAACACCAAGTGTTCCCGCATCCTGTTTGCAGCCAAGTCCCCCCTACCTGCAGCGATGGCTGAGTAGATGCCCTTATGCTGCTGAATGAGGGGTCCCTGATTGGCCGGATCCATGAGGATCTTGGCCCGGGAATCCTTGATGCTGACATCCACCAGGTCCGAAATAGAATTAATGACATTGTACACCAGGCGGTTGCCCGATGCCCTGGCAATGGCATAGTGGAACTCCTTATCCCAACGGATATTCTGCTCCTCATCCTGCTGGTATCGCTCCAGCCATTCCACCACGGCACAAATTTCCGCCACCTGCTGCGGGGTGGCATTTTCCGCTGCCAGGCGGGCGCCCTCCACCTCCAGGATGAGGCGGAATTGGAGGATCTCCCCAGCGGGGATCCGATCCAGGAGGAAGAGGACCGACAGGGGCTCCAGAAAGTTAGTATCCAGCTTCTCCCGAATATAGTTGCCCTCGCCGTGGCGGCTCTCCACCAGGCCGATGAGCTGCAGAGCGCTCAGGGCCTCGCGAATGGAAGTCCGGCTGACCTGAAGGTGGGCCACCAAATCCCGCTCCGATGGTAGCTTGTCCCCAGGCTGAAGTTCCCCAGACTTAATCATGTCCTTTATCTGTTCAATGACCTGCTGATATACCTTGACATCCTTTATCGGCTTGAAAACAAACACCTCCACTTTGGACAGGTGGTCATACCAGTTAATTTAGTTTACCCCTTTACAAAAGAACAGTCAAGGGAAATTCCCTTGACAGACTATATCCGAATCTCTGTTATGGGCTGCGGGCAACCGAAACCTCGTGCTGAAATATTTTTAGTACATCACCTAAAATACCTCTTCCCTCCCGCTTCACCAGGTAGGTGCTCGAGTCCGTCTCTAATAGGTAAACATTGCCGCCAAGGTATTTGACCACTCTGACCTCTTCCCCCTGGCCTAGGTGCAAATAGTTTACTATTACAGTGTCCATTTCCTTTTCAGCGGTATAACTGCGGTACAGGTCTAGGGGGTTAACGAACAGGGCTGCTAACAGTAAGGCCGCGATTAAGGACGATTCTCACAACTTTCCCCTTCATTAATGCCTCTCCCCTTCAGACTTGACGATACAATTATTATAGAAATAATATAGCCTTGTGTCTATGCAGAATATATCTCTTCATGTATAATTAACCTAAGAATAATTAACTCCCCTATTAAATATTTCAAGCACAGGGGCAAGGAGGCATGGAATTGTTTAAATTTCCCCCAGGTTTGTATGTCGACGTCCGCATTGAAGAGACCTTTGATACCAAAATCAGCTTTAAGAAGTTGACCCTGCAAGCCCAGAAGGTTCGCCGCAACAAGGGCGCCTTTGTCCGGGTATTTGACGGCCAGCGCTGGTACTACAGCTCCACCACAGACATCCCAGGCATCCAGGTCCAGATTGACACCCTAGCCCAGATGGCCGCTCCCCATCCCGACATCGCCAAGCATCCGGTGGTCCAGGCCTTTGAAGTTCATCAGGAAACCCAGCTCCAGCATCAAGGGGACTCCGTCACCGACATCCCCGTCCAGGAAAAACAGGCCCTGCTGGAGGGCTATCTAGCCCTGATTCAAGACCCGGCCATCGTCCACCACACATCCTATTATGTGGACAACAAGACCGTAAAGTCCTTCTATTCATCCAAGGGTGCTGCCATTACCTTTGATAAGCAGACCTGCGGCATCCGCCTCACCCTGGAATTGGCCTGTGGTGAGAACAAGGACCAGACCAATGTATCCAAGGCGGCGGTTAACTTTGCAGGTCTTCAGGGGTGGGAAAAGTTCATCCAGGAGGAAATAGAGAAGGACATCGCTTTTACCCGGGAAGCGGAACCGGTGGTTCCCGGAGAGTACCCAGTCCTCCTCAGCCCCGAAGCAACCGGTGTCTTTACCCATGAGAGCTTTGGCCACAAGAGCGAGTCCGACTTCATGGTGGGTGATGAGACCATGAAGGCAGAATGGACCCTGGGCAAGAGAATTGGACAGGACCTGCTGACCATTATTGATGACGGCATGGAACCTGGCAATGGCTTCACTCCCTTCGACGATGAAGGGACCCGGGGCAAGAAAACCGAGGTCATCTCCCAGGGACTCCTGACCGGGCGGCTCCATAGCACCGCCACCAGCGTAGCCTTAGCGGAAGCCCCTACGGGAAATGCCCGGGCCACTAACTTTGAATTCGAACCCATCGTGCGCATGACCACAACATATATCGCTCGGGGCGAGAGGCCCCTGAAGGATATCATTGCCGAAATGGACAATGGTCTCTACGTAGATACCATCAAACATGGGTCCGGCATGTCCACCTTTACCCTGGCTCCGGCCCGGGCCTACAAGATCGAGGGCGGCAAGATTACCAAACCCGTCAAGGTTTCGGTCATTACCGGCAATGTGTTTAGCACTTTGGCGGAAGTGGACGCCGTCAGTGAAGAGTTTGAACTGAAGGGCTTTGTCGGCGGCGGCTGCGGCAAGATGGAACAGTGGCCGCTGCCGGTAGGATTTGGCGGCCCGTACACCCGGGTCAAAAAACTGAAGGTTCAATAGGGGGAGAGCAATGAAAAAAGAATTCATCGCCATCCGGCATAAGGAAACCACGGCCAGGGTCCAAGCTAGTCAGATCGACGCCGTGCGCGTCAAGGATATCGCCAAAAAGGGTGTCCGTGTCTATGAGGGCGGAAAGATTGGAATTTCCGGTGCCATTGGCAATACCGCCGAATCAATCCTCCTGGAGAATGCCGTCCAAAACTTAAGCACTGGCATCGACTATCCCTACCCTCTATCCCAGGACAAGCCGGACCATCGCAATTATAATGAGGAGCCCATGTCCTCCCAAGAACTCCTGGCCCATGCCGAATCCGTCCTGGCCACCCTCCGGGAAGAGTATCCAGATTTCAGTTTCAGCGAGTTCATTTCTACCACAGAACTGAATTACCAGATGCGAAACTCCGAAGGACTGGACTTGGAATACAAGGATGCCTACTTTATCCTAAACCTCATCCTCAAGGAGAAGAAGACGGCCAACCTCTTTGACGGTGTCATGGTCTGCGAAAGTCGGCGCTTTGACCCAGAGCGGTTCTGGACCTTTAACCGTGCCTTTCTGGAGGCCTACCGCAATAAGGTAGAACTCCCAGAGGGAGAAATCTTGCCGGTCTTTACCCTGGGCACTGATACCCTCCTGGGCTTCCTGACCAGATCCCTCAACGGTGAGCGCTATGCCACCGGCAGCTCCATCTTCAGCAGCAAAATTGGCCAGCAGCTTTTTTCCGATAGGGTTACCCTGGAGCTAAACAGGGATCCCCGCAACTACTTCCACCCCTTCTTTGACATGGAAGGAGTCATCCTGCCCCAGGATTGTATCCCCTTAATTGAAAAGGGGAAACTGGCCCGGGTGCTGACAGATAAGAAAACCGCCCACCTGTATAACCTTGAGCATACCGGCGCCGCCACTGGGGAGTACGACGATCTGCCCAGCATAGATGGCTCTCGCTATGCCTCCCTACCCCTGACCTTTAGGACCGATGCCCGGGATATTCCGGCAGCCCTCCAGGGCAAACCGGCAATCTTTGCCTTTGTCAGTTCCGGAGGGGACTTCACCCCCGACGGAAGCTTCGCCGCCCCGGTCCAGATAGGCTTCCTCTTTGACGGTGAGCGCATCATCGGTAAGCTGCCGGAATTCACCATGCGCTCCCACCTGAGCAAGATGCTGGGCGAGGACTACATCGGGACCTTCGACAATAATGCCTTTTACCTGGGGGATATGCCCAGCCAGCTGCAGGGATA
>DAIOXA010000016.1:3731-14606 GCA_036758185.1 Bacillota bacterium | reverse complement strand
GTAAGATCCGATATTCTCCGTTCGGCAGCCTCATCATTCTGCCCTCCGAGAACAATTCGTTCAGTTTCTCCGGAGTGAAGGCTATCCGTATCCCGCCCTCTATCGCTATCGACATCTGTATTTTCACCTCCTGCTGTTTGGTCACCATCTCCACGAAGGAATTTAATGCCATCCTTTGTTTCATTATAGGCTTCCGGGTTTTCAAGCACAACCACTCTGGCCGCAACACCGGTCTGTCGGTCGCTATCCTTCCCGGTGAAAGATTTTTCAGGTAGTTTCTCACTGGTACCTTCATTTTCCTCCAGCCAGTCCCTAAACGTTGTTGCCTTCTTGTCGCCTCTGAAAAATGGTCCTTCCGACATGATGGCAACAACTCTACCGCCGGGCTTCAATAGTTCAAGCGCATGCTTTACATGGTCAATATCCTGCCCTTTTTCAAAAGGCGGGTTCATTACAATGCGGTCATACTTCTTTTCGCTATAATCTAAGAAGTTGGTGCCAACGATATTGTATCCCTTGGCCTCAAGAATCTGCCGCAATGGTTCGTATATTTCTACAACGTCTACATTGGCTCCTGCTTTTTTCAGGGCATCAGCAATGTTCCCTTTCCCCGCAGAGGGCTCTAAGGCATCCATGCCTGGATTTATCTCTGCCAGTTCGATAAGATGATCCACCACCGGTTTGGGCGTAGGGAAGTATCCTTCAATCTTCCTTCCGATAAGATTCCGTTCCAATTCTTTGATTTTGGATTCACCTGTTTTCTCTTTAGGTTGCGACTCACCTAATTCTAGATATGCTTTTAATATTTCCTGCAATTGTTCGTCAGTGGTTATTCCCATTTCCAATATGCGCTTAAAATCGGCAATGCTATCTTTGATATATTTTTTATAAGAATTGTTATCAGGCAATTTGGATAGCAATGTTTCAACGACCTTGAGATCAGCATGGGAGCGCAATTTTCCTTCGCGAGTAACCATATGCCGGACTCTTTCGGCTGCTTCTTTGGTACCAGGTTTCCCCTTGGTTTCGCTCAGCAATGTTTTAAGATGGTCAGGATGCACATAACCCTCCAGCCAGGCATACTTAATATCTTTTTCCGGCATCTTGGGAATACTGCTGTATGGGATGTTTTCTACTTTTACTCTATTGGATTGAGCCTTTCTTAATTCTCTGCGCAAGGCCTCAATGTGAGTTTTGCGCTTAATTTTGTGGAGTACTTCCGGCGCATTGCCACTTTCGATGGCATCTGCAATCGCATTTAATTTAGATTGGATGCCTTCTAATCTGTCCGCTTCCAAAGCCATATTGCTGGCTATGCTTGCCCGTCTTGCAGTAGGATTCTGGTTGGCAATGGCCGGATTACGTTTTTCGTCAATAGTTTTTTGCATCCTTGCAGCTTGCTCACGAAGTGATTTAGCTTGAGCAGTTATATCTGCATTTGCGGATGCAGATGAAGAAACTTGGGGCGTTTGTTTTTTGGGTTCTTTGATAATCTGCAATTTATCCGCCGGATCTTCTTTGAAATTAAATCCCTTAGTGAATCTGGAATATGCCCCGCCCAGTTTGCGCATCCGGGTATTTAGCATGGCGAAATCCTTATTTGACAATTTATTGGTCGGCTTCACCACCCATATATCCGCGCCGGTTTGGGTGTGTTTGGTCTTGGTTACTGTGAGTTCACCCATCGTAGTTGTAAGCGTTCCCGAATTATCCGGGGTTTCGCCGGGAAGTTCTTCTTTTGATTCTTCTTTAGCCACTACTTTGGCATCGACTATAGAAGATGGCTGTCTCTGCTGTTGCGCCTCAATTGCTACCTGCGGCTGGGGTTGGAGAGTAGCTTCTGCTACAAGCTCCTGTGCGGCCTGCGGCGGCACATTTATTTCTTCCGCAGGACTTTGTCCGGCCTCCTGAGTAATGGTAGCAGGAGACTCCACTGTAACATCGCCGATTGATGCGACAAGCCTCTTGCTGGCTTGATTTTGCACAATATAGAACTCCGGATTGGGTTGACCGACAACCTGCAGCGGTTCGCCGGTTGCCCTATCGTAAACGATGCTTGGAGCGGGCGCTTCTGCCGTTTCCTGCTGTGGCTGGGCTATCTGCTCTGCCTGCGGTGCCTGGGTGGCCACCGCAGCCTGGCCCAGCATCTCGTTAGCCACAGTCTGAGTTGAGGAGGCAATGATCTCCTGCCCTTCCGGAGTTTCAGCCAATTCGTCCAGCGCCTTTTCGGTGGCGGCCGCCTCATCCATGCCCTGATCCATAAAGTTTTCGATGTTCTGCGCTACTTGGGTTTTAAGCTCCGGGGGAAGATTGGCTGCCACATCTTGCTGAATTCTATCCGGCAAGTCGGCGGGGTTTGCAAAAACGTCATTGATCACGCCCGCGCCACCCATGCCAACGCCGAATAGGCCGCCTATGGCCATAGATTCCTTCATTTCCGTGTTGGGATTAAGCATTTGTGCCAGTATCCCGCGCTGATCCGCCCCGGTTGCAGATTGCTGCACGGCCTGCTGGTAGCCTTCTTCTCCTGCTTCGGTTAAGGCTACGCCAGCCAACTTACTAGCGGCGACTCCGGTCTTGCCGATTTTCCCAGCAATACCGGCTAACTTGCCTTGCGGCGCAAATGCCAAGGCCAACTGTGCGGCATCCAGGCCAGCCAGGCTGAGATTGGCTTCATATACCTTCTGTGCCGCCGCTTCCGCTTCCTCTACGCTCAGTCCCCGGGAAATCGCATCTTCATAAGTATTGCCTGCTTCTAAGGCGCTTTCCAATGGCCTTGAAGCCGCAGCGCCAGCCAGGGAACCGATAACCGCCTGCCCAAATTTGCCGAATCCGCGCATGGCTGCGCCCTTGGTCCCTCCTTTATAGGCAATAACCATGGCCGGAATCAAGGCAGCCGTAGTTGGGATAGTGCGCGCAACATTGTTTGCATACCAATCGGGATCAAACCATGATTTCCAGGTAAAAGGGACTTGCTTGGAATCAAAACCTTCGGAAATGTCAGCCCCAGCTTGTTTCAGCGTAGCGGCCAATTTATCTTTGCCTTGCCATTCAGCTGCAGAACCAGCCAACTTCACGGTATCACCTACACCGCCGCGCAAAGATGCCCCGAATTGTGAAGGGAGGGTATCTCGCCTATCAGCATATTCAGGGTCAGTAGCGCCCTTGATAGTCTCGTATCCGGTAACAGCCGTGCCCACCCCGGCCGCCTTCTTGGCTGCCGTAGGCGTCTTTGACAAGGCTGCTTTAAGGGCATCAATAGCTGGGTCGCCTGCTTTCTTGAGAACTGTCCCCGCTCCTTGCAAGCCTTTACCGGCCGCCATGCCAGTTGCGTAAGGATTGGCCATCATTACAGCCTCGGCCATGTCGCCGACGCCATATCCCTCCTCGGGGTTGCCTATGATGGTGCGCCATGCCTTCGAGTCTTCGATCCTTTTAACGAGCGAAGGCTTTGGGGACGTAGATAGCGCATCGAGTAGGGCGTTTTTATCAATATGCTCGGGAGTAATGGAAGAATCGTATAAATCCAATTCCCCCGGCTTGTAAGTCTTTATTCCGGGTGACTTTACGGCATTCATTAATTCCAGGCTTCTCCCTGCCTGCTCAGTTTCCCACTCGTCCCAGGTTTTGAGATTGTTGCCGGCAGGGGCGTTGAAGTCCCAGATGTATCTTTTCGCCATGAGTTGACCTCCTAACGAATCATTAACCTCTTAATTGAGCCAGTAATTCAGCCAGATCATCTGTTGAAGAATCATTGGCTGTTGGGGGTTTTAGCCCAAGTGATTCGTAAACTGTTTTTACAATATCGTTATAGTTGGAACTGGATATGGGCAGGTTCCCTAATTGTCCCTGCAGCATTTGAATCGTTAGTTTGGCCGCCTGTTCCGGGGTTTCGCCGCTTGACATAAAGGTTTGCCCCTTATATAAGCCCCGCGTTTCTTTAAACGGCGTTCCTTTGGTCAGCCCCTGAGCATATTGGACAGCTCCGTTCCTTATGGCGTTGATCATTTCAGTAGCGGTTGGTTCTTTTGAGCTTCCGCTGCCGGACCCGCTTTTGGCCAGCGCGGCCCACCTATACCTTTCATTGGAGTCAAACTCCTTTTGCGCCAATGTCTCAGCAAAAGCGTTGGATCGCTTTTGTTCGTCTAATTGCTGGCTAGCCAAGGTTTTTGTACCTGGCGCAACCGACAAATAAGTAGAAGGACCGGAACCATATTTAAAAGTCCCGGCCGGATGCTGATCCGCTAATTCCTGCCCATATCCTGCGCCCCCTATGGAACGGTCTGGAACAATATCTATAGGTATATCATTCGGGAGTAAATCCTTTGCATTGGCCATTTCAAAGCCACCTTTCGCTATTGAAGCATTGATCTAATGATGCTTTCAGGTAACTGCCAACGTCCATTCTGTATGTAACCATATTTACTTAACTGCTCAGGAGTATAGGTTTTACCATTTACGGTTACGTTGCCCGTACCGGGATCCCAACCGGGTTCATCATAGCCACTATTGCTTAGGTAGTCCCTCAAGGTTACCGTTCCTTCTGGCATGCCTGGGAATTGGCCGGTTATCTCAGCTTGAGCCAGCACATTTTGTTGGTTGCTCAAATCTCTGCTGTTAAGAAGAGATGCCAAGTTATACTCAGCCCCTACCCTCTGGCTTGCCATATTGGAGGCCATTTCCCTGTCCCCGGCCAGCAACGCGGCCAGCTGTGCCGCTTCCAGTGATCCGCGCTGTGCTTCCAGAGATTGAGTTTGGTCAGAATATTTTTCTTGAATCGTTGCCAAAGCTTGGTCTATTGCAGATAATTGTGCGGATTTTTGGGCTTCCGCCTGCATTACGGACTCGTTTATGGGGCGTTTCATCTTTCCTACTTCGTATTCAACCGCTCCCGCTCTGCCTCCTCCTCTGGCAATGGCGCTCTCGGTGCCTGCAGCCTGGGCTTCTTCAAGCAGCCTTGCGGCGGTTGGCTGAACATTGGCATAATTGGCTTCAACGCTGGTTTTTTGAATGCCTGCATCGGAGACAGCCTTGTTAATGGCCGCTTTCAATGCAGCTAACTGTGGGTCAATCTGTAAGTTGGCGAGATTGGCAGCCTCCTTCTGCATATCGCCCATGCTCCGCGGGGTGTAGTCCAATCTGGCAATAGCATCTTCTAAGGATTGTTGTCCGGGCACATAATACTGTTTCTCTGCTTTACTGGATGACTTATTATTGGATTTTGAACCTGAACTGGAACCAGAACTTCCCCCTCCCGACTTTACAAACGAATATGTCCCGTAAGCACCGCCTTCTACAGGGCTGTTAGAAGGGCTCCATACCGGCTTATATCCTAAGTCAGAGTAATAGTCAGTTATCCGCTTGCCGCCAACATAGCCAAGTCCATCCTTAATTTCGGCAGACATAAGATCGCCCGTAACAGGGTCTTTGAATGTAGTCCAATAGGCCAATTTATAAACCCCCTTTGCTAATTAATGATTTCTGCAAGGCAAAATCCTGCTCAAGTGCTCCTAATCGATCCTGCAAAATCGATTTGTCGCTTTCAATTTTGTCTAACCTTGATTTAAGATCATCCTTTTCTGATATTACGGCATTCAATTTACTTTCTAGTAAGTCTTTCTCCTTGCGCAAAAATGCAACTACTTCCTGCTCAGGAACATCTATTTCGCCTTGCAGGTGGCTGATGGCCTCAGAGCGGCTGGTATATTTCAGTCCATTTACTTTGTCTTTGAATTCCTGAGGAAATGATAGCTCTTCAGATTTGAACTTAATGCCACGCCTCTCCAGGGCAGATACCATGCTCAAATATTCCTGGTTGGAGTAGCAAATTACCTGATTGTTTGCGTCCAATATCGGATCATCTACATGGTCTCCCAATGCGGTGATGATATGAGTGGCAAACAACACTGCGCCGTCCCTAACCGTTATGTTCATGCTTCCACCCCTATTACACTTTGTTCCCGGCAGTAGTTATGGTACCGGTTCCAGCGTCATTTATCTTCCCTGTAGATCCAGAAACCCTAAGATCATTGTTGGTTACAATGTTTCCCACGCATCCCGAATCATGTACATCTATGCCATATTTGTGAATGGATCCTCTAATCAGATTGCCCTGTACGTTGTTATAACTGGACGATGACAAATATATACCGCAATACATGCCGGATTGTTCCTGAGAATTGCTAATACAGGAATTGCTGCTGACAATAGAATCTTCAGAGGAAGACAGGTACATCCCGTGCATTGCATTTGCCTTGCAAGTGTTACTGCAAATACTAGTATGGTCGGTACCGCTTGATCGAATACCGCTTTCATCATTGGCGTAGCAAGTGTTGTTGCTGATTATATTGTTTCTGCCATTATGGACAACCAGACCGCTCCCGCCATTACGGCTACATATATTACCTGTAACCGAGTTTTCGTCACACACTATATTTTCAGCTACATAGTCATATAAGATGATGCCGGTTATAACATTTTGTTCTGATATATTGCCAGATATGATGTTATCGCTGCATCCTTGAGTATAGATGCCGTGTCGGTTTGATCTTAATACATGATTATTTAATATCTGAAACTTGTCTGAATTTTTAGTAATGAAAATACCATGATAACAAGAATCTGTTATATCGCAGTAAGCGATGATTCCACCATAAGTTCTGAACATGTGAATATTATCTACACTGCATGAGGGATTGTTATTTTTATTACCATCAATCTCTAAAGATAGTATTGAAATATAGTCATTGCCATCAGTAACGTCTTCATTCTGGATAATGCCGTTAAATTGGCCGATATTATTATCAAAATTCAGGATTAATGTAGTAGCGTCATCATATACGTGAGGCTTATTTGAGGAAACATATTCTTGATGTTCTTCTAGTGTCCGCACCCGATTGGAAATGCGCAGGTCGTCAATGATGCCATTGCATGTTTGAACACCCAAAGATACTGCCCCTATTCCTATGATAGAAGGTGTGCCTGATGGTTCGGTGTAGGCAGTGCTGCCTTCTAGAACTCCATTGACATATAGATTTATCACGCTTCCATCACCTGTAACCGCTATTGAATATGGTATTCCCTTGGTTGAAACAGATTGGGCTTGCGCAGCGACAGTTACCCCATTGGTGCGTTGATGGAAGGCCAATCTCCCCGCTGGATCGCAAGTTAATCTATAAAAATTGTTCGAATCTATCGTTATATCCAAGAATGTTTTAAATGCCCCATTTACAGGTTCTATTACAGGAGTATAAATAGCCTCCATCGTCCAATTGCCCTTGTTGAAAATGTCTGTCGCAGGAACAGATAAGACTTCAGCGGCGCGTGGCGTTCCCCCGATCTGCCAGGAAGTAGGATAGGGTTTTTGCACGAGTTGCCATCCATCTGTGTAAAAAGTTGTTGCCTGTGTACCAATAACGACAACTCTAGGAGCAGCAATTACTCCTGTACTGCTAAAAACGCGGGTGGCAGACAATTCCTGCCATGTATCATTGAGTTCAATATTATCGGAAAAGGACTCTCCAATATAAGTATTAGAGGAGTCCCTTTCAGTAAACCCAAGGCGGACCAAACCGGAGCCTTTCACTCTGACGGACGTCGTATAAGTTGACGAGGGCGTAACATTGCACGTTGGTCCTACACCCTCTCCCGCCTGTACCCCACCTGTAACACACTTCATGCTAGCTTCGCCGTGCCACGATTCATCGGGGCTTCGGGATATCGTCACATTTGTCCCCCAGCGTTGAAAGCCCGTCGCATCCGTCTCTGCGCTGCTCTGATTGGCGGTGAGTAGATTGGTGGTGCCTTCCTCGATCAGGATTCCCTTGCCGAATTTGGCCTTTTTATATCTAGGCAAGCCGCTGCCATAATCTTCGCCATTGCTTCCAAAAGCAATACTATTTCGTGTAAAAGATGGCGTGGCGTATGCACAATTATCCTTAAGTTTTAAAATAGTATTCTGCCCTTGACCTTCCAGCACCACGTGATCACGCAGATTTATGGGGCCATCGACAATATATGTGCCCTCAAGAAACAGTATCTTTCCGCCGTCTGCAGGCAGTGCATCTATAGCCTTTTGTATAGTCTTTTGAGCAGATGTGCTGCCGGACGGTATTATGTAGTCGGCATGCCTGGATACATTGGTGGTTGATCCGTCAGATATTACATAAGTAGCAGCAGACCTTGTTACTCCCAAGTCGCGTATTGGTTCCCATTCTCCGGGCATGATAGTATCTGCTCCAGCAGTGGCCGCCCGGTAGGTCTTGTTGTTATCATCAATGTCTACCCATAAATCGCCTTTGGACTCCGCAACGGGAATATCAGATTGATAGAAGGTGGTGATCTTTTTCCCTGCTGTGAGTTGAGCATTGTAGGCTTCGAGATATACAATGCCTACGGCGCTCGTTGGCGCAGAAGCCCAAGATAATTCTCCTGCTGAGCCCCCTTCTTCATCTTCATAGCGATAAATATCTTCTGTCGTAAGTGGAGAATGGCCGTCTGTGTCTATCCATATGTCTCCAAAATTCATGCCCTCAGAGGGAGTGTCATCCTGAAAGAATCCTTGGATATTGCCGTCAGCCGTTTCTAAGGCTTGGGAAGCAGCTATCAGCGCCGCAGCCGTATCGGCAAAACTCTGCTGTAGTTTTGCTGTTACATCGGTTACCGAACCGCCAGAGATTTGCTTTAGGCACATCTGGACTATTCCTAACCGGTTTTCTATCTCAGCGAAATTCTTGGCCAAAGCAATCTGCAGCATTTCAGGGTCTTTTACATCAAGATTTTTAAACAGATGGATAATATCTTGTTCTCTGGCCAAAATTCAAGCCTCCTTTCTACAGGGTTCTGCCCTTAGGCTTTTCCTTGACTTTGCATGGTATGGTTAATCCCCTGATCTGGCAGCCGCCTGAAGAATCATGGCTAAACATCGGGGCCATATACCGCCATCGTACCCGGTGCTGTGCCGGGGCGCGATATTCTCTTACCATTCCATCGTCCCGCTTATGCGTCCAGGGAAGAAATTCTCCATAATCCAGACTGATTTTTAATGTGGCTGGCACTTCCTGGTCTGGATAATCTTCTATGAAAGCCTTTTTAGCTTTTTTAAGATGGCCCGCCACTCCAACATCAAAACTGTTGCCGATCCAGTAAGCTGATATGGGGCTTCCAAAATCATCGGTTCCAACGTCCTGCTGGTTTACATATCCAGATAAAGAATCGCCTGAATAGAAAGCATAGTAAGAACCATCATCAAATGCTTGAAAACAGCTGGCATTGATACCTGAAGTTGGCCAGAAGGATCCACCGCTGACAGGATCATAGAGTATGACGAAATTATTGCTTTCCTGGGCCCCTGAGCCCTGCTTCAGGGGAAGTGAAAACCAAACCATATCATTCCATGTCCCAACGCAGGCCTTATCCAGATTGTCTTTGTCAACATTCTGCCAAAGCCTGGGGATGCTGTTGGCGCTTATGGATATGTTGCTAAGGCCGTTGAAATAAAAGAGACCGTCCCGTGACACGAAATACAGTCTGTTTCCTAAAGGCGCAGCAGCCAATGGGCCGACACAACCTATCTGGGCATCCATAGATTCCAGCCTGAAATCTTCCAGCGACGTGCCACGAAATAGATGAGTAGACCTGTTTTTAAAGATAACCAGATCGCCTTGAAATGCCTTCAGGCATCTGATTTCATCTCCATCGCCGTCTTTTACGCCCCAGTAGTTGATGGCTGGCCACTCTTCTGGGGCGAACGATTCAGACCACCATATTTGTGATAAATTGTCTCCGGGAACGCAAAACAACTTTTCTTTGTATAAAACCGGGAATCTCCCGGTAGCGGGGGCGTTGGCCAGGACAGACGTTTCCCCGGTACCGCTCCATTTAAACGGCGCATCAACGCCATTCATGCCCACAACATAGTTGGCGCAGGTTTCGAATATCATTGTAGCTGTAGCGTTAAGTCCGCTTCTAAGCTCGTCAAATACTAATGTTGTAGGGTTCCAAACATATAGTTTGGTTCCGCCTACAACCATAATTTTTTTCACCTCTTCATGGTTGTAATATGCATATAACCCGTGTGGGGGGCCTCCTATTGCTGTTGTGTTTAATCGTGCCTGCCCTGCCCGCTTATCAAGTATGCCGATAATGCGACTTATGACATTGCAGCAATCTTGGGCTGCGTTTTGCGGTAAAATGTTGTCGTCAACCTTATCAATCATTCCGGCAGAGAAGTCTTTTACCTGAAAGTCAACCTTAGCGGACATTCTTCCACCTCCCTTAAACCGGATTGCTCTGCTGCAGGTATTTAAGGCTCCATGGCTCCATATGGGCTATCCGGGCCACCGCAAAGGCTTGTTTGGCCTCGTTGTATTCCTTCTCGAAGTCGGCCTTATCTTCGGGCTCCTCCTCTCTCTGCTGACATTTCATGCAGAGAAAAGAAACGTATATGGGATGAAATTCTTCCGGGATTTCTGGGCCGTCCGGGGTGAACGTCTCAGGCGGACCTTCGTCATAAACCGCATGGGCCAGTCTTTTATAAAACTCAACTCGCACGGTGCCGGCCGCTTCCTCGCCCAAACCCTGCAAGTATATCTTGGCGCTGTCCATTTTCCACCCTTTCGAAAATCTATTGAAGGTTGGCAGCCTGCGAAGATGGATTTCTTTTCCGTTTTCAATGTCTGGGGTATAATAAACGTCCAATATCCTGTGAGCTGCATCCAGGCCGATATCGTAAGCAATTTCTATCTCTGCCTTATGTCCGTCAACACTTACAGTAATATCGGACGTTGGGGCTTTCATTTTTGCATATGGCGTCAGTTCGTCCTGGCACAGGTTGATCAACTCCACCCAGTCCGAACTGACGCCATATGCAAAAAT
>DAIOXA010000016.1:0-3721 GCA_036758185.1 Bacillota bacterium | reverse complement strand
CGTTTAAAAAAACATCCATAATATCCACCCAGTCCGCAACGTCGTATGCCTCGTCGGATTGCTTCTCGGCCAGGCCGATAATTTCTTGCCACTGCATAACTACCACCACCTGCCTACTCTGACCTTGCGCGGTCTATGATGCTGCGCAAAGTTCAGTTTTCTCCACTTTTCCTTCTCGGTTTCCGATTCCTGCCGCCAGTACAGGGCTTCATTAGATACGCCTTTAGTGTCAATCAGAACCTTCCACTTAGCGAAGGAAATCAGGAACTCATCCGCATGTTCCAGTGTGTGCGTATCATCTTCCGCTTCCATCGCGGCTTCCCGTTTGGCATAAACCAACGTGACGGCAACCATGCCTTCCGGAACAGGATAAAGTTCGATGTTGTCCCCGTCCCGTTGCCAATACAGGGGGGTGCCCGCCAATTTGTCCGGGAAATCGGTCTTGTCGTACCGGGACAGATAAATGCCCTTGTACAGAATGTCCTTGATTATGAGGCAGTCGCTTGGCAGGGCGAATATGCCATTCACGGTTCCAATCTCAGTCCTGGTTATAATCTGGGACAGCTCCGACAGTTCGAGCAGGCCCTTGTTGAGATATCTGACGATATCCGCAGTATAATCCGCTCCGACGGCGCTCATTACTTCGGCTTTCAGCTCTCCTAATGTCATGGTTGACAATATGTGCAGCCCCCTTTCTTGGGGAAATTACATGGCATAATGCTTCTTAAACAGGAGATTTGCGGAGTCTTTGGCGATCATATGCAGTTCGTCCTTCCTGCGCCTATCTTTGGCCTTGTCTATAGCTTCGTTGTGCCGTTCAATCTCGCGTAGGATTGCCTTTAATGACCGCCTGTTCTGGTCACGCTTGGCCACCAGGTCCAGCAGGCGGGTGTCCAACACGGAATACGGGATAGACAGGGCAAACGTATCGCCTTCCCGGTTTCTCAGGCTATGTACCTCGTACTCCTGCAACAGCGAATTGAAGCAGATAAACATGTTGGGGTCGTATTCATGCAGCCTTTCCGGTATGCTCTGTGCGCTGGTTTCGATTACATGCAGGTATGATTTGCCGCTTATGCGTTCCTCAATCTCAGCCCGTTTGAGCCAGTTCATTTGCAATTCACTCCTTTTAACAAAGAAAAACCACCTGCGATATAACAGGTGGTATTCTAATCTTCTAACTGTACTGCGAAACAGTATATTTGGTTGCGCCGGTAACGGATACTGTTTTACCTGGGGTGCCGCCTATTTTAGCCTTAAATGTGTGTCCTGCCAGAACATTGATGGTTATGCCGTTTACCGTGAACGTGCCATCGACACTATCAAGGCCATTATCTATCTCAAGCCATGCAATGTTATTTGTGAAGGTTAATACTCCTTCTGTGGCATCGTCTTGGGTCTGCTGCTCTAACAGGGTAGCCCCAACCGCTTCCGGAGCCACATCTATAACAGTGTACGGGGTGCCGGAGGGGACAGGTATCGTAGGAATACCACCTGCAAAATCAACCGGCGCGGTGGTGGGCAGTAACGCCCCGGCTTGTATGGAGTCTGCGATAACCTCAAACTTATTGGAGGTTACAACGTCGTTGGCCAATAAGGTCTGTAGATCAGCAATGCTTAGGAATCGTACCTCACCCCCGGCAGTTAGATTGACGGTGATAGTGAGCACGTTGGTGTCGCCGCTAAGAGATGCCAGATTGTCGCCGGTAGTAGCGGAGCCCTGCACGATCTCAATGGCATAGTCATTGCCTGGGCCACCGATAAGAGAGCCTATGCACTGTACTTGTACGCTGCCCAGGTCAGGAATGCCCTCTCCTATGGTGATTGCATCGTCCTCGCCTATAACAGTCTCGGCAAATGTTACCGGAAGTCCGTACCCGGCAAAAGTGGAAGTTGCCGTAAATATTGCCGCTGCCTCTGCGTTGGCAGTTATTAATCCCTGCACATTACCGGGCATTATGGCTACAGGGTCGCCATTGCCATCAGTACCGGATACCAGGGAAAGCACCCCCTCGGCATAGTCGGCTCTGGCCGCTGAGTTATTGCCAGTGCCGGCCACAAACTCTACAGAATAGTTCTCGCCGTCTGCGGCCACGCTGATCTCAATTTGGCCCTCGCCCAGGGTTACTTCGCCCAATTCGGCAACAGCGCCGGTGGCTACCCGGGTGGTGGCAAAGATAATACTATTCCTAACCGCTCCCAGTATTTTGCGCATGTACTCTATGCCATCAATCTCAAACTTGACCAGCTTGTTATCAAGGGCTCCAAACTCTATATCCTTTGTGGAATCCAGCAGCATGGTGTCGGTGCCAGCAGTATCGGTTACACCTTCCAGCAGGATAACCTTTCCGGCAGCGGTCAACGTCTGCAGGGAGTCGGAGCCTATAGCTGTGACTAGGCTGTAGGTGCCATCCCCGTTATCCTTGTATTTTTGTTTAAGTTGCCCGGTTGCATCCAAGGGCAATGTTTTGTCGGCCATTGTGTAGTTGCCTCCTTTAATTTCACATCAGATAAAAGCAAAGGAGGGAACTACGTCCCTCCGTATCCCTTACAGTCCTATTGCCAGTACGCGCACAACAACATCTTCCAAGTCAGTTTTGTCTGCTGCTTCTGCAGCCGGTACCTGGAACGCTGTGCCGGTTCCTGCTACCTCTACTGTGCCAGTAGCACTCTTGATCAGTGTGTTGTTGGCATCTGCTGCGCCATCACCTGCAACGGCATTTACCGGGACATAGGCTTTTAACTTCTTATTGGCATGGTCAAACTCAAAGTTATAACCTGCGGCCGGTGCTGGCAGTACAAAGGAAAAGGTGTTTAAGCCGAACTGATTCGGGGTCAGTGCTTCTCCCCCAGTGGGATATGAATCATCCAGGGTAACGTCAGCTATGACCGCGAACAGTCCAGCGAATTTGGTTCTTTGTTTAACCGCAATGGAAGCCGCCAAGACTTTCACCGCCCTTTCTAAATGATAAATAAAGGGGGCATTAAGCCCCCTCAGATTACGCCTCGGTGATACCGGAAGCGCGGAATTGACCTCTGACGCGCTGGCATCCAACGTCACAGAAGCGGATTAACTCAGCGCCCCAGGCGGGTTTACCAGCCACTTTGGTCAGCACCCCTCCGCCCTGGTCGCGCCAGTTCCAATCGTTCATGGCATACAGCGCCCAGTCTTTGGTGTCCAGACCATCCAGGGTCCCGGCCGGCATCCATTTGTCAGTAGTGATGGGGATTTTCTTGCCGCCATTGACATAAGCCATAGCCTCATAGCCGCCCTTGATCTCCAGGCTGTTGACAGTCTGACGCAGGGCCGCTTTGTAGTTGATATAGGCGCGGCCAACACCCAGAGCGCACTGCATGAAATTGATCTTGCTGCCGCTTCTGGTTTCGGCGTTGTCTATCAACTTCTGTATGGCCATGTCGTTGATCTCACCCACACTGGAATTAAGCTGCGCTTTAAGCCAGGGGTAGGTGGTACGGGACAGTCCGTAAATATCAGCGGTGTTGTTGAATACAGCAGATAAGCCGGTCAACTCACGCCCTAAGCTGTTCTGAGCCACCAGGTAGTCATTGTCAGCCTGGATGGTTGCACTAATATCGGTCAGATCAGCAAGCAGCCCCACGACCTTAACGGTCTTGGCATCATCGTCAACAGCCACCACTTCCAGAACACCGCCTCCAGTCAGCAAGGCATCCGGGGTAGCGGAAGCATCAATAATGTCCA
>DAIOXA010000015.1:8041-15541 GCA_036758185.1 Bacillota bacterium | reverse complement strand
GGGGATGTTGCCGAACCGGTGTTGGCCAAGTTGGCTCGGCGCAAGGCCTGGAGACAACTGGGGATTGCGGCAATTTTTCTCCTGGCGGCCGTCTCTTTATTCCCTGTTTTGGTCCAGGGGATTTTCTGGGCCAGGACAGCCCTTCTCAGCATCGACTGGCACTGGCTCCCAACCCTACTGGGGACAATTTGGCAGGCCCTTAAGGTACTGGTCAAGGGTTGGGCATTGCTGGCCGAGGTCCTGCCCCAGGAGTATTGGTTAGGGTTAGCGGGCTTGGTCGTCATTGACATGGCGATGCTAGTAAAAATTTTCAGCTTAAAGCCAGCTAAGGGGGCGAGGTAACATGAGAAAAGTACTGTTTTTCCTGGCAGTAATTTGCTTGTTCTTGCCCCAGCCTACACTAGCCGCCTCAGACATCGTCAGAACCGGCGGCATCACCATTGCGGCCGGAGAAAGAGTAATGGGAGATGTGGTCTCCCTTCAGGGAAATGTCGATATCCACGGCGAGGTCTTCGGAGATGTAGTCGCTTTGCTGGGCAACGTCACCGTCCACACCGGCGCCTTTGTCCACGGCGATTTGGTCTGCCTGACCGGTACCATTGACCTGCGTCCTGGGGCGAAGATCAGTGGTGATCAGGTCTCTCTGGGCGGTGTGGGCAAAATATTTTCCCTGCCCCGGGTTCAGGATGTCATTAACCTAAACTTTGGCAGAACGGCCTTTAATATCGTTGTTCGGGTCCTGCTAGCTGTCTTGGTGGGCCTAGTCTTTCCCACAGGCCTGGCCAAAATATCCGCCCAGGCCGAGGGCCAATTTGGGCCCTCCCTGGGAGTGGGGGCACTGACCTGGCTGGCAGCCTTGCCCCTGGCCGCCATGGCCGCGCTAAGCATTATTGGGATACCCATTTCCCTGTTGGTGCTACTGGCCCTATGGGCTGCCTACTACTTTGGCTTTGCCGCCATATCTCGCTTGGCAGGCAGTCGAATACTGCCCAGCCAGCAGAACGATCTGGCAGCACTAGCTCTGGGAGCATTAATGCTCAGCATCCTCTTGGCGGTTCCCCTCTTGGGGTTGCTGATCAGAATTGCCATAGCCATGGCCGGGGTTGGTGCCGTTGTCCTCACCCGGTTTGGCATGCGGAATGGCGCATGATATAATGGGGCTATCTAACAGCCCCTTTTTTAGGCTAAATTATTGGAGGTGTAAACAATGGCGGTAACTGAGATTGCCAAGGACATATGGGCGGTGGGAGCAGTTGATTGGGATTCCCGGACCTTCCATGGTCCTGCATACTCCACGCACCGGGGTACCAGCTACAATGCGTACGTAATAAAAGACGACAAGACTGCGTTGGTGGACGCCGTTCACGGCGCCTTTGGCCATGAACTCATGGCGAACCTGCACCAGGTTTATTCTGGAAAATTGGATTATGTGGTGGTCAATCATATCGAGCCTGATCACTCTGGCGCCCTGCCTCAGGTCATGGGTATCCATCCCCAGGCCACCATAATCTGCACGGCCAAGGCCAAAGAGGGCTTACTCAACTATTTTCCCGGCACGGACTGGAAGTACATGGTTGTCAAGAGTGGGGACAGTGTAGAGCTGGGCCAGCATACCCTGAACTTTATCGAGACCCCCATGATGCACTGGCCTGACAATATGATTACCTACATACCCCAAAAGAAATTGCTCCTGTCCAATGATGCCTTCGGTCAGCACCTGGCCTCGTCCCATCCCTTTGATGACCAGAACGATTTAGGGATAGTGATGATGGAAGCCACCAAGTACTATGCCAATATCCTCAATCCCTTTAACAAAATAGTTGCCAGAAAGCTAGAGGAAATTAGCCAGATGGGATTGGACATTGAGGTCATCGCTCCCAGCCATGGAGTTATCTGGCGCACACATCCCACCAAGATTCTTGAGGCCTATAGCCGCTGGTCCAGCGCCCAGGCCGAGGACAAAGTTATCATTGTCTACGACACCATGTGGGGGAGCACTGAAACCTTGGCCCGGGCCATTGTCGACGGAATTGCTGGCCAGGGGGTCCCCGTGCAACTGTTCAAGGCCTCTGCCACTGACCACAATGACATCATTGCCGAGCTCTTGGAAGCCAAGGCCATAATTGTCGGCTCATCGACGATAAATAACGATATGCTGAACCCCGTCAGCGCGCTACTGGAGGAGCTTAAGGGCCTAAAACCCGCCAAAAAGCTGGGGGCAGCCTTTGGTTCCCATGGCTGGCGCGGCGGGGCGGTGGCAGGAATAGAAAAAGCCCTTGCCCAGGCCGGCATTGAGCTAGCTGCCGAGTCCTTGCTGGTGCAAGGGGCGCCGGATTCAGAGTTCCTGGCCCGCTGCCGGAGCTGGGGACAGGAATTCGCCGACAAGGTAAGAGAATAGAAAAACAGGCTCAAGTGAGCCTGTTTTTGCTAAATAATATCCCTTTCCAGGGGCATGCTCATACAGCGGGGGCCGCCTCTGCCCCGCACCAATTCAGAACCTTCGACTTCTATAGTATCAATCCCCGCCTTGCGCAGGGTCTTATTGGTCAGCTGATTCCGGTTATAGACTATAACCTTGCCCGGGGCTACCGCCAGGGTATTAGTGCTGTCATTCCACTGCTCCCGAGAGGCCTCATAACTGGTGGCGCCACCAGAATATATTATCTGAACACTGTGCCCCAGGGCTATTTCTAATCCTTCTTTGATATTGTTCAACTGTTCGGCCTGCACTTTGTTATTGCTACCCCTACGCAGGCGATACATGTACACCATGTCCCGGATGCCGGGGAACAAGAGGAACTTATCATAATCCACCATGGTAAAGACGGTATCTAAGTGCATGTACGCCCGTTTAATTGGGATCTGCATGACTAACACTTGTTTTAGGATGGGATGCTGGATCATTAAGCGCTGGGCCAAAGTTTCAATAGCCTGTTCTGTAGTGCGCTGGCTTAGGCCTACCAGCAAAGTATCCTTGCCTAAGACTAGGATATCTCCCCCTTCAATTCCCCGGGGCATGGGTTCGGTGGGCAGAATCTGAGTATGGCTAAATGCAGAATGGTGTTGGACAATGGCTTTGAGAAAAAGGGGTTCCCGCTTGCGGGCATCGTTAAACATGGTGCTTACAATGATGCCATTTTCTAAAGTTATGCCATGATCCCTCATAAAATACATGCTGGGTAATGGGGGCAAGTAAAAGGGGAAACCAACAGGTGTAAGATCGCTGAGGGAAAGGCTGTCCTTGAGATCACGCACCTTTAACTTTGGGAGGCCCCCCGTCAAATGTTCGACTGTTTCTGGGTGAGGAAGATCACGCAAATACTCCGCTACAACTCTCAGTGTATCTGGGTCGGCGATGTTGCTTAGGCGCAAATGTTCTTGAATAAGCTGGTCCTTAACCTCCATGTCCTCCATTATTTCTGCCACTAATTCTTCGATGTAGTAGACCTGGGCGCCAGCTTCGGTTAGGGCTCTGGCAAAGCTATCATGCTCTTCCCTGGCCCTCTCCAACCATGGAATTTCATCAAAGAGCAGGTCTTCCATGTAAGCGGGCAAGATATGTTCTAGTTCAGAGCCCGGCCGGTGGAGCAGGACTCTCTTTAGAGGCCCAATCTCAGATGTCACTCGCAATGGTCTCCCTCCTGTTAGTAGTAATATTTAGTATCATCTATAATATTTTCGATTATCCCCCTGTAGCTTGTCAGTTTACAGCCAGAAGTATACTATACCATAAAAAGCTATGCACCGGGCATGCCCTGAGTTTTCATTATTGACAGAGGGACAGGCAAAACTCCAACAGGTCTGGAGTATTTGCTTATCTTTGTTTATAATATAAGAAGACCCGGCAATGGGAGGGAATCATCCATGAACAAAATACTATTTATTGTAACGGGACCCTCGGGTGCCGGGAAGAATACCGTAATGACCCATATCCGCCGCACCTTTCCTCAGATAAAAAAAGCCGTTACTTACACCACCCGTAAGCCCCGCCCCCATGAAGTTCACGGCGTAGATTACCGGTTTGTAGGGGAAGGGGAGTTCTTCGCTAAATACAAGCAAGGTAAGATTCTCGAGTACGAACAGGTGTATAATGATTACTACTATGGCTCCCCGGCAGATATTTTTGAGGATAGCGACACGAAGATTATGGAAATGGATTGGAAGGGACATCGTACCTACCGGGAAGTCTATAGTGAAATTCGCATAGTCTCTATCTTTTTAATCCCTCCCTCCTTGACCGAGATCAGAAAACGAATCCTGGGGCGTTCCAGGGTGGACAACCTTGATTCGAGGATGCGAAATGCTCTAGAGCAATTGGAGCATGCCCCTGAATACACATATGTTGTCGTCAATGACCATAAGGAGACAATGCTGGCGGAGGTTGAGTCTATTGTCCGGGTGGAGATGATGAGCGCCCGGCGTCAGCGCAATTTGGATTTTGCCCAAAGAATCATTGAGCAATACGGGAAATAGTGCCGTCGGCACTATTCTCTTTTGTGCAGGCAGGAACAAGTAGGGCTTTGTCGAATACATTACACGCCGAACAATAATGCGCCTTGTTTCCGGCCATAGCCGGTGCAGGATATATCTGGGCAATCCCCAGGGCAATAAACAGAAGGAGTTGACAGTCTTGAAAACACAGGAGTTACTAGCTTTAACTGATCAGTTTTCGGCTCCCAACTACCTGCCTTTGCCGATCGTAATAGCAGAAGCAGAGGGTGTATGGGTGGAAGACCCCGAAGGCAACCGGTACATGGATATGCTCAGTTCTTATTCAGCTCTTAATCAAGGCCATCGTCACCCCAAGATTATTCAGGCAGTCAAGGATCAACTGGACAAAGTCACCCTAACTTCGCGGGCCTTTCACAATGACAAACTGGGCCCTTTCTGTGAAAAAATTTCTCAAATCACTGGCAAGGAAAAAGCCCTTGTCATGAACACCGGCGCCGAGGCAGTGGAGACTGCCATTAAAGGCGCCCGGCGTTGGGCCTACGACGTAAAGAAGGTGCCGGACAATCAAGCAGAAATAATTGTTTGTGAAGGCAACTTCCATGGTCGGACGACGACGGTGATTTCTTTTTCATCAACTCCAGACTATCACCGCGGCTTTGGCCCCTTGACCCCTGGCTTTAAGATTATTCCATACGGCGATGTCGAAGCCCTGCGGGCAGCAATTACGCCTAATACCGCTGCGTTTTTGGTAGAGCCCATTCAGGGAGAGGCTGGTGTAGTGGTGCCGCCAAAGAACTACCTGAGGCAAGCTGCTGCAATCTGCAAGGAAAATAATGTGCTCCTCATTGCCGATGAGATTCAAACCGGCTTTGGGCGCACTGGCAAACTCTTCTGTTGCGAATGGGACGAGGTCATCCCCGATATGTATGTCATGGGCAAGGCCATGGGTGGCGGCGTAATTCCTGTCTCGGCGATGGCAGCCGATAACGAAATCATGGATTTGTTCAACCCCGGTTCCCATGGTTCTACCTTTGGCGGCAACCCTCTGGGCTGCGCCTGCGCCATTGCCGCAATTGATGTTGTGTTGGAAGAAAACTTGGTTCAGCGTTCCCTGGAGCTTGGACAATACCTCATGGCTGAGCTCAAGAAGATTGATAATCCCCTGATTCAAGAAGTCCGAGGAAGCGGCCTCTTTATTGGCGTTGTCTTGGACACCCCTGCCCGCCCTTATTGTGAGGAATTGAAAAAAGAGGGCATCCTGTGTAAGGAAACCCATGAAAACGTCATTCGCTTTGCCCCACCGCTGATAGTAACCAAAGATGAGATTGATTGGGCCCTGGAAAGGGTAAAGAAAGTACTGGCCTAGCAAAATGGGAGCCTGAGGGTTCCCCTTTTTCATTGGTCGGCAAAATTTGACTGGGACTATTATAAAGGGCTAGACTAACTATATATGTAACAAGGAGAGATGAATTTGGCTAAGGTTTATGTAACCCGGAAGTTGCCCCAAGGCGGCCTTACCAGGCTGGAGGCGGAACACCAGGTGGATGTCAATACTCAGGATGGCCCCTTATCCAGGACCGAACTGCTCAGGGTCGTTGGAGAATACGATGCAGTAATATGCTTGCTTAACGATGTAATTGATGCCGAAATAATCGATGCAGCAGCTGGACATGTAAAGATATTTGCCAACTATGCCGTGGGCTACGATAACATCGACATTGCCGCTGCCGAGGCCGCGGGAATCCATGTCAGCAATACCCCCGGGGTCCTCACCGAGGCAACAGCAGATATCGCCTGGGCATTGATGTTGGCTGTGGCTCGAAGGATTGTGCCTGCTCATTTCTTTACGGTGGGTGGCAAATTTAAGGGCTGGCATCCCACGGACTTCCTGGGCCAGGACTTCCATGGTGCCACCTTAGGTATAGTGGGGGCGGGTAGGATTGGCCAGGCCACTGGACGAAGGGCTGTAGGCTTCGGCATGAATATCCTCTATTATAATCGCTCGGCAAAACCAGACTTCGAAGCCCAATGTGGTGCCCAGCAGGTGGACCTGGAAACACTGCTTCGCCAAAGTGACTTTGTCTCCTTACATCTCCCCCTGACGCCGGATACCAATGGCCTGCTGGACCGCCGACATTTAGAGTTGCTAAAACCCACAGCCATCTTGGTCAATACTGCCCGGGGCCCGGTGCTGGATGAGGCTTACCTTGCCCAGATGCTGCGGGAGGGACGCTTGGCCGGGGCTGGGTTGGATGTGTACGCTGAAGAACCAAAGATCCATCCGAAACTTATGGGCTTAGACAATGTCGTGCTGCTGCCCCATATCGGCAGCGCTTCCTGGCATACCAGGCTAAAGATGGCAAGTATGGCCGCAGAAAATGTCATGGCCGTCCTGGCGGGGAAGGGGCCTCTGAACCCAGTTCGGGTATAGTGTCTATTGTCCCTGTAGTGAACTTTTTCCTTCCCAGGGCATATCTTATAGCACCGAGAGTCTAGTGGCGGGGAGGGAATGAGATGCCCAGAAAGACCAAACCCAAGACAACTCAAAAAAAAGTAGCCCCCAAAAAAAAGAAGTGACGTAGAACGCCAATAGAACAGGGAATTGACAAATCCAGTAATAGGTGTAACATAGAACCTGGGAGGTGGCAGAATGTGTACTGATAAAGGCAAGGGATGTTGCAAGGAATCAGAGAATAAAGCCTCCCAATCTACTGGTTGTTGTCAAGATAAGGGCTGCCATGACGAAAGAGAGAAGGGACACCCCTGCTGTTGCAGCCATCTTCAGTAGCCCCTGGAGGGGCGTTTCTTTTTTGTGGCGTTATCCGTCGTAGAAAAAGAAGGAATCTGGGGATAATTAGCCAATATTGATATTATAGGAGTTCTTGAAAAGTAAGGGGGGAAGGGTAATGCGCACCGGCAACACCATGTGGCTGGTAGATGCGGCATACCTATTTAATGCCCAGGAATCCGTGGGACAGGATTACAACTTCGACTATCTCAAGCTCCGCCTACACTTGGAACAAGGCGGCCCCATTACCAGTGCCTGGT
>DAIOXA010000015.1:0-8031 GCA_036758185.1 Bacillota bacterium | reverse complement strand
CAACAGCACCCAGAATCCGCCCACCGATAATCAGAGTGGCTTCCATGCATGGCTGCAGACGCCTCTTCCCGGTGGGCCGGGTCTCAATGTCAATCTATACAAACTAAAGCAAAGGGATTATGAATGCCCCTATTGTGGACGCAAGTACAGTTTGCAAATGCAGAAGGGCGTCGATGTGGGTTTGGCAACCCTGATTGTCCGTGGAGCCGACCAGGATGAATATGATAACCTCATCCTCTCTTCTGGGGACGGGGATTTGCGGGACGCCCTGGCCCACGCCGGCAAGAAACTTGGCAAGCGCATAGAGTTATGCGTCTTTCGCTGGGGAATTTCTCCGGATTTACTTAACCTGGCTGATGACATCCACTGGATAGACGACTTTGCCGGGGATGTAGAAAAGCAAATATAGAAGGCGGCGTCAAGGGGCGCCGCCTTCTATGTCTGGATGATGTTGGGGCCGGCTGCCTTTTGCAGTCGGTTCATTATGGCTAGACCCAAGTTCTCTTGGGGCAGGCCGTGAATCAGGATGATGTCACAGTCCTCCTTATCTGCCTGGCGCAAGAGATGGTAGATTCGCGTTGCGGCAGTGTTGTAATCACCCTGCCTGCCCAGGGCCAGAAACCTAACGCCAGGGTAGTCCTGTCTGGACTCTTCCCAGGCCATTACCGCCACCTTTAGACCCTGACGGCTGTACTCATGGATTTTTTTATTTATCCCCCGACGGATGTCCTTTCCTACCACTAATATTACTTGGGCAGTGGGGGAATAGTGTTTGTACTTCATGCCCGGGGAGGGTGGGGGCGTCGCTCCGAATTGCTCTGGGGCATGGGCAACCGCAACCAATGCCTGCAATTGTTCCAGGGTCACTCCTCCGGGGCGCAGCAGACGAAAGGGCTGTGTCGTACAGTCCAGCACTGTGGACTCCACTCCCCAGCCGGTGGGGCCGCCATCGATGATTGCCGGAATCCTCCCTGCCAAGTCCTGCCAGACATGCTCTGCCCGGGTTGGGCTGGGTCTGCCCGAGAGATTGGCACTAGGGGCAGCTAGAGGCAGTCCTGCTGTCCTTATCAAGTCCAGGGCCAGCGAATGGCTGGGAATGCGCACTGCCACTGTTGCTAGGCCACCTGTCACCACCGGGGGAATCAACGGCTTCTTGGGCAGGACCAGGGTTAGGGGTCCTGGCCAAAACTTATCCATGAGGATTTGGGCCTCCCGGGGCCAGCCCTCCACCAAATCCTTGACCTGGGCCTGGTCATGGCAGTGAACAATGAGGGGATTGTCCGAGGGACGGCCCTTGGTCAGATAGATCTTGGCCACGGCTTCACTGTCCAAAGTATTGGCTCCCAGCCCGTAGACAGTTTCGGTGGGAAAGGCGACGCATTCCCCCTGCCGCAAAAGACTGGCTGCTATAGTTAGTTCTGAGCCGGTGAGGATTCTGGTGTTATAGAACATGGTACTACCCCCTGAGAATTAGTATATCCGATAAATAGGGAATGGGGCAGTGCGCACTGCCCCATTAGGTTTAAGCCAGTTGTTCTGGAGGTGCTTCAGCACAAGAACTGGGGGAAAGAATGGAATAGATAACGCCGCCGGCAAATAGTATGCCGCTGACGGTCATGAGTAGCAGAAAGGCCTCAAAAGAGCTGCTTTCAGGCATAATTGCCCCCATAAGGAGGCTGGTGGAGTTCCAGACCAGGTGAATGAGGATAGGCGCCCAGATTGAGCCAAACTTAGTATACACATAACCCAAAAAAATTCCCATGGGAAAGGCGTAGCTGAACTGAAGGACGTTTCCGTGCATGGCGCCAAATATCAGACCCTGCAAGAGCAGGGCTGGCCATTGTCTGAGGGTTCCCTCTAATTCTCTATACATCAGGCCCCGAACCAGGAATTCTTCGTAAATAGGGACGATGATCCCGATGGTCAGGAAGGTGAGGAGCAGGTTGGAGGTCATCATATCCACTAAGGGATCGGAAACATAGTCTGGCAGAAAGCGGTCGACCTCGACCAAGGTCAAGAGACAGTTGACAAAGATGGCAAAACTGGCCCCCATCAGAATCATGAGGGCGGTGTGTTTTACGGGCATAATCCGAAATTTAAGATAGCTAAAGGGCTTGTATCCCCGGATCAATAGGATAACAAAGCCGAAAACCAAGGTAACGACACCGGAGACAAGTAATAGGACGAATAGATTACTTGCAATAAAGGAATCCAGAGGCATGGACTTACCAGCCAAAATTAAGCTGACAACGTATGCCACTGCCAGGACAGTTCCCCCCACAAAAGTGGAAAGAAGGTACATAACAAAATAAAGAGCCAGCCAGCCAACTAATTTAAGGTATTTCATACTACGTCTCTCCTCATGACTGCATTATAACATGTTTCCCCCTGTAATTATGCTAAGAATTGAGTGGGGAAATACTTGTGCCCGAAAAGGGCCTTGGCTATTGGCGAATAATCCTACCTTTCAGCTGTAAGCTGGCCTCGTACAGCATGATGGTGGTGGCAACCCCCACATTGAGGGAGTCGCAATTGCCATACATGGGGATGCGGATTTTGGTGTGGGGCCGAGAATACCAGGCTTGAGATATACCATATCTTTCACTGCCAGCCACCAGGGCAGAACGACCCCGGTACGAAGCCCTAAAGTAATCCAACTGAGCATCGGTATCGGTAAGAAAGACAGTAAAGCCATTTTTGTCCAGCCAGGCGCAGGCCTGATCAGGATCACATTGGGCGATGGGCACAGAGAAGGCAGCGCCTTGACTGCTGCGCACCAGTTTGGGGTGGTTCAGCCTGGCCTTGCGGTTGATCACAATAACACCGGCAACGCCGGCGCCGTCGGCAGCACGGATGATTGTCCCGATATTGCCGGGAATCTCCAGACCGTCCAAGATTACCACCAGGCTATTCTCTGCCAGGGGAATGTCGTCCAGGTCAACTTTTGGCATCTCAATGACAGCCAGCAGACCGTCCCCCCGCTCCCGTTCGCTGATGCGGCCAAAGACCTTGGCCGAGACCAAGCAAGAGTCTCCTGCGACCTGAATAAAGGCATCCACCATGGCCTCGCCTTCGGGAGTGTGGATAAACTCGGGGCAAAAGATAAAGCTATCGACGACAAGCTGATTTCTCAGGGCCAGGCTCAGGGCCCACAACCCCTCTATTACCGCCAGCCCGCGGGGGTTGGGCTTAGAGTTGTTGAGGAGATGTTCCACCTGCTTAATCCGACTGTGCTTGGACCCGGCAAATATTATCTTATCCGGGTACTTATCGACAAAGTATTGATTTCTGTCTTCGGTATCCACTATTTTTCTCCTTTCCGCCAAGGTTTCACTAAAGCCCTTGGCAAATGAGGCAATAACTGCCTCCCAAAGTACCAACCCCTGTAGTAAAATGTACTAGTATTATTCACCAAGGAAGTAGCCAATCCTCTTTTTCAGTGAGGGGAGAGGCAGTGCTGGGTAATGCCTGGGGCATTGGACATAATACCGCCGTGGGGGTGGTAATCTTTGTATTCATCATCAGAATTTGTTACCCTTTCGGGAAAGCATGTCGGCGCCATCACCGTCTATCCCATTGTGGAAATCCGTATTGCAGGGGGAGAGTCCGGCGGACTGGTGGAGGCGGTACCTGTGGCTTTAGTCCTAAAGGCAGCCGAAGGAATATTAACATGCCTTATAGATAACATAAAAACATCTGATGGGCTATCCGCAGGCTAATGTAGTATAATCATCATAAGGGAAAGTAATATCTTTCACAAACTCATAATGCGAATGACGGATGCGGGAGAGGACCCAATAGTGGGGACACCGAAGGAGCAATTTGGCAGCCGGCCAGTTGCCAGATAAACTCTCAGGTAAAAGGACCGTATCCTGATGCAACTCTGGAAAGTCTTACTGACACCGACGGAGCAATGCCCTTATGGGTGAATCTCTCAGGTAAACAAGACAGAGACAGCGGCTTAAGCGCTGTCTTTTTTTTTGGGGGGGTGCGCTATGTTCAAGGTGGTGACCAACAATCCCCTGGTCCGTGGCTATTGGGGTAGCGGTGAAAATGATAAATATATACACATACTATGGTATGGCGGTGGATTGGATGATGTATTGGTGGCTGCCAGGGACATGGTGCACTTGGGTTGGCGATTGCTGAACCATCCCTTGTCTTCCAGCATCAAGCCCAATCAAACCCCGTACAAAACTTTGATCCTAGCCCAGGGGGAAAGCCTAGACTTCCAGTCCCTGCAAGTGGTGGAAGGGGCAATTGCCACGGTGAATAAGTTGGGGGCCTTTGCCGGCGGTAATGAGCAGGTTTTGGCAGATTTACAACTCATCGATCTAGAGGTGTGCAAAGATATTTTTCAGCATATTAGAAGAGGAGTGTCGGTATGAGTTCATTTGACATTATTATTGTTGGCGGTGGCCCCGGCGGTTTGGCAGCGGGAATTTATGCCTCCCGATCCAAGCTCCACACTCTGATCATCGAAAAGGGCCGCATCGGCGGTCAGGCCGCTACCACAGAGGAAATGGAGAACTACCCAGGATTTTTCCAGGGTACCACCGGCCCCCAGCTGACCCAGCAGATGCATGATCACGCCCAACACTTTGGCTGCCAGTTCTGCAAGGACGAGGTAATAGATTTAGAGCTGGATGGTTGGGAAAAAGTTGTGGAGACCAAGAAGGCCCGCTACACCGCCAAGGCTGTAATCATCAGCACCGGCGCCGAGCCACGAGCCTTAGGGGTAAAGGGAGAGAATGAGCTCAAGGGCAAAGGCGTCTCCTACTGCGCCACCTGCGATGCCGACTTTTACGAAGATCTCGAGGTGGTGGTTGTGGGTAACGGCGATGCTGCCATCGAAGAAGCTATTTACCTCACCCGCTTTGCCGCCAAGGTCACCATCGTCGTCATCCACGACGAGGGAATATTGGATGCCACCAAGGTCATTCAGGAACGGGCCTTTGCCAATGACAAGATCCACTTCATTTGGAACTCGGTGCTGGACGAAATAAAGGGTGACGGCATTGTAGAATCAGTAGCCGTCAAGAATCTCAAGACCGGGGAAATAACCGACTTAGAGACAAACGGTGTCTTCATCTTCGTGGGAACTGTGCCCAGGACGGAGTATCTCCGGGGCAAGGTTGAACTGGACGACCGGGGCTACATACCTGCCAGCGAACTCATGGAAACTTCGGTGGATGGAGTGTATGCCGTGGGCGATGTGCGGCAAAAATTCCTGCGTCAAGTGGTTACTGCTGCCGCCGATGGCGCCATCGCTGCCGTCGCCGCCGAGAAATACCTCCATGAGGAAGAAAGCTTCCGCCAGGCAGTGCTGGAGAAAAGTGCACCGGTGGCCATCATGTTCTGGAGTCCCTTCCATGAGGGAAGTCTTGCATCAGTGCCCCTGGTGGAGGAGTTCGCCTCTGCCAACCCCCAGCTGGAGCTGGTCAAGATAGATACCTATCGCAATCAGCGCATTGCCCGCCGCTTTTGCGTTGAAGAGATGCCTGCTCTGCTCTTGGTGAAGGGCGGAGAAGTGCTGGGACGGGTAACGGGTCAACTGTCCCGGCAAGCATTGGATAAACTTATGACTCGACTATAGAGGAGGTGAAGAACGTGCTAAATCTCGATAAAGAGAATTTCAATTCCGAAGTATTGGAAGCCCAGGGCTTGGTTGTGGTAGACTATTGGAGCTCCAAGTGCGAACCCTGTAAGGAGCTAATGCCCCACGTTGAGGAACTGGCTAGCCGCTATCCTGACGTTAAGTTTGCCAAGCTAAATATCCTAGAAAACCGTCGCCTGGCCATTGGTCAAAGGGTCATGGGCCTACCCACGATTATTATTTACAAGGACGGAGAAAAGGTAGCTGAGCTGACTCAGGACATTCAGATTGAGGATGTGGAGGCAAAACTAAAAGCGCTGGGCGCCTAATCTGGGAGGTGACAAGATGAAATTAAGACTTGGCCGTATAAACATTTCCGACATCCAATTCGGAGATAAGACCAAGGTCAGCCAGGGTGTGCTCTATGTAAACAAGGAAGAGATCCTGGCTGCCGTGGCCGATGAGCGCCTGAGCCGTATTGAATTAGACCTGGCTCGTCCCGGAGAGTCGGTGCGCATCATGCCCGTCAAGGATGTCATAGAACCCCGGGTCAAGGTTGAAGGATTAGGGGGAATCTTCCCTGGCTTTACTAGCAAGGTGGATATGGTGGGCGAAGGAATCACCCTGGTCCTAAGTGGCGCCGCCGTAGTTACCACTGGTAAGATAGTTGGTTTTCAAGAGGGAATTGTCGACATGACTGGCCCTGGCGCCGACTACACTCCCTTTTCCAAGACCTGTAACTTGGTGGTGACTTGTGACGCTTCCCACGGCCTCAGCCAACACGAACACGAAGCCGCTCTGCGCATGGTGGGCTACAAGGCTGCCGTAGCGGTAGCTGAAGCTGCCCGGGAGGCCAAAGTGGATTCCTGGGAAGAGTATGAGCACCTGAATTTTGTCCAGGGCGCGAAGCAATTCCCTGACCTTCCTCGAGTGGCCTATGTATACATGCTTCAGAGTCAGGGACTCCTCCATGATACCTATGTCTATGGAGTGGATGCAAAGCGGATTCTGCCCACCCTGCTTTCTCCCACAGAGGTAATGGACGGGGCCATTGTCAGCGGCAACTGTGTATCCGCCTGTGACAAGAACACCACTTATCATCACCTCAATAACCCCGTAATTCAAGACCTCTACCAGCGCCATGGCAAGGATCTGAACTTCGTCGGCGTCATCATCACCAACGAAAACGTCACCCTTGCCGATAAGCAGCGTTCCTCTAATTTCACTGCGAAATTGGCAGAGATGTTGGGTTTGGACGGAGCCATTGTCTCGGAAGAGGGCTTTGGCAACCCCGATACCGACCTCATCATGAACTGCACCAAGCTGGAAAAAAAGGGTATCAAGACCGTCGTCCTCACCGATGAGTATGCCGGTCGTGACGGTGCTTCCCAGTCCCTGGCGGACGCCGACGCGCTGGCCGATGCCTTGGTCACCGGCGGCAACGCCAATGAAGTAGTTACCCTACCCCCCATGGACAAAGTCATTGGCGACAATAAGCCTGCCGATACAATAGCCGGCGGTTTTGACGGGAGCCTCCAGGCTGATGGTAGCATCACTGTAGAAATACAGGCCATCATCGGGGCAACCAACGAACTGGGCTTTAACAAGAGATCTGCTCGGGAAATTTAGATATCGAAAGTCAGAAAGCATCTGACTCAAACGTAATACATCCAATAAAGGAGGAAGAACTGTGAGGGATAAGAAATTTATCATCCTGGGTGACCGTGACGGCGTTCCCGGCCCGGCCATCGAGGAATGCATTAAGTCCTTCGGCGGTGAGGTAGTCTTTACCACCACCGAATGTTTCGTCTGAACTGCGGCAGGAGCAATGGACCTGGAAAACCAAGCTCGCATTAAAGAGTTGGCAGAAAGAATAGGCCCAGAAAACCTGGTGGTTATCCTGGGCGGCGCCGAAGCGGAAGCTTCCGGCTTAGCTGCTGAAACCGTGAGCAATGGCGACCCCACCTTCGCAGGTCCATTGGCAGGAGTCCAGTTGGGACTCCCCGCATACCACATTTTTGAAGAGAATGTTAAGAGCCTGGTGGATGAACAGGTATACGACGACCAAATCAGCATGATGGAAATGGTCTTGGAAGTAGATGAGATCAACAAAGAAGTATCTACCTATCGGGAGCAATATAGCAAATTTTAGGGGGGTGAGATCATGAGCAAGTACCGAGTTGTTCATTACCTGAACCAGTTCTTCGGCCAAGTGGGCGGTGAAGAAAAAGCTAATATCCCCCCCTTCGTCAGGGAAGGTCCGGTGGGGCCGGGTATGGCCCTACAGGGAATCCTGGGCGAGAATGCGGAAATTGTCGCCACGGTGATCTGTGGGGACAGCTGGTTCAATGAGAATATCGACGCCGCCAAGGCCCAAGTCCTAGAGATGATTGCTCAGCACAAGCCAGATTTGATCATTGCCGGGCCCGCCTTTA
>DAIOXA010000014.1:8732-15996 GCA_036758185.1 Bacillota bacterium | reverse complement strand
ATCCTGACATGGCCATTCACCTCCAAGGAAAAAGGGGGAAACTTTCGCTCCCCCATCGAGCTAGCCGGTATATAGCAAACCCGGGACTAGTGCCTATTCGGCATCTTCATTATTGACATCTGTTGCTTCGGCATCGACGGTGCTGTCGTCACCAGAATCGGATTGCCCCGGCCCTTGCTGCTGATAGGCCTGGGTGGACAGCTCATGGAGAATTTTAGTCACCGCTTCAGTTTCGGCCTTAATTTTCTCTACGTCATCGCCTTTGGCGGCTTCTTCCAAGCGGGCCAGGGCAGCGTCAATATCCTGCCGCTTGGCCTCAGCCACCTGGTCACCCAGATCTTTTATTGTCTTGCGCGTACTGTACACAAGGGAATCGGCATTGTTCTTGGCATCCACCAAGGCTTTGCGCTGATCGTCGGCCTCAGCATTTTCCTGGGCATCCTTCATCATTTTGTCGATTTCTTCATCGCTTAGCCCGCTGGAGGCTGTAATAGTAATCTTTTGTTCCCTCTTGGTAGCCAGGTCCTTGGCAGAAACATTGACAATGCCATTAGCATCAATATCGAAGCTAACTTCAATCTGAGGTACTCCCCGGGGCGCCGGGGGAATGCCATCCAAGTGAAATCTGCCCAATGTCTTATTGCCCGTCGCCATTGAACGCTCACCTTGCAGGACATGGATTTCTACACTGGGTTGATTGTCACTGGCTGTGGAAAAGATCTGGCTCTTGGAGGTGGGGATGGTGGTATTGCGCTCGATGAGCCTGGTAAACACACCCCCTAGGGTTTCTATGCCCAAGGAAAGGGGAGTGACATCCAGGAGGACGACATCCTTGACCTCGCCAGACAGGACGGCGCCCTGAATGGCAGCGCCCAAGGCCACAACCTCGTCGGGGTTGACTCCCCGGTGGGACTCTTGGCCAGTTTCGCGTTTAATTGCCTCCTGCACGGCAGGGATTCTGGTAGAACCACCCACCAAGATGACCTTATCAATATCCTTGGCGCTGAGCTTGGCATCCTTGAGGGCTTGCCGGACAGGACCCATGCTAGCCTCGACCAAGTCGGAGGTCAGCTCATTAAACTTGGCCCGGGTCAGGTTAATATCCAAATGCTGGGGACCATTGGCGTCGGCGGTAATAAAGGGAAGGCTGATATTTGTCTGCATGGTAGAAGACAACTCGATCTTGGCCTTCTCAGCTGCTTCCTTGAGGCGCTGGAGAGCGGATTTGTCCTTGCTGAGGTCGATGCCGATATCCTTCTTGAACTCGCTAACGAGGTAGTCCATAACCTTTTGGTCAAAGTCATCGCCACCCAGGCGGTTGTTTCCGTGGGTTGCCTTTACCTCAAATACGCCGTCGCCGATTTCCAAAATGGAAACGTCGAAGGTACCGCCGCCCAAGTCAAAAACCAAGATGGTCTGATCTGCATCCTTTTCCAAACCATAAGCCAAGGCAGCAGCGGTGGGTTCGTTGATAATCCGTAGGACATTGAGGCCGGCAATTTTGCCTGCGTCCTTGGTTGCCTGGCGCTGAGAATCGCTAAAGTAAGCCGGGACTGTTATGACGGCATCGCTAACAGTCTCTCCCAGATAATCCTCGGCGTCTTTTTTCATTTTCTGCAGTATCATTGCAGAAACTTCCTGGGGGGTGTATTTTTTATCGTCAATTTGAGCGCTAAAATCCGTGCCCATGCGCCTCTTAACCGATTGAATTGTCCTTTCGGGGTTAATTACTGCCTGGCGCTTTGCCGTTTGCCCCACCAGGCGTTCTCCATTCTTATTAAAGCCCACCACCGATGGGGTTAGACGACCACCCTCTGCATTGACGATAATTTCTGGGCTACCTCCTTCCATTACGGCAACCACTGAGTTGGTAGTACCAAGATCAATACCAATTACTTTTCCCATAGGTAATTATTCTTCCTCCTTTATATTTACCTGTACCATGGCTGGCCGAAGTACTTTACCACCCAAGCTATAACCCTTGCGGATTTCTTCAATAATAATGTTTTCCTCACACTCTTGGCGCTCCACCCTGGCCACCGCTTCATGGACAGCGGGATCAAAGGAACAGCCCTCGGCAGGGATAGCCGCCAGTCCCTCCTTTTCCAGCACCCCCAGGAGTTGGCTGTATATCATCTCCATGCCTCGGTGAATTGATGGGTCATCGATGGTAGCCAAGGCCAGGCCAAAGTTATCCAGCACAGGGAGCAAGGCGCAAATTATGTTTTCATTGGCCCGAGTTACGATGTCCTGGTGCTGGCGCTGGGTGCGCTTGCGAAAGTTGTCATAGTCGGCGGCCAGGCGCGTGTACTTGCCCTGCAACTCATCTTCCCGCTCTTTCAGATCCATGAACAGAGCTTGATAGTCCACTTCTTCAGTTTTGTCTGGATCACCAGGAACCTCCACAGTCCCTGGATCATGGTTAGTACTATGTTTCATCCTATAACCTCCACCCTTTAGTCAAAGTATTCCCTAAGCCATTTCACAAAGCCAATGGTCTTGGCGTATTGCATTCGCGTTGGCCCCAGTATGCCTAACACCACTTTGCGATCACGATGGGCAAAGGTTGCCACCACCAAAGAGCACTCGCAAAAACTATCCAAGCCAATCTCCGAACCAATCTTGATATCCAAGTCCAAAGGACTCGACCCGACATTCATCAGGTGAAGCATCTGTTCGCTATGATCCAAGGAAGTGAGAAGATCCCGAGCTTTATTGACATCCCGGAACTCCGGCTGGTTCAGCAAATTGCTGGCGCCATCAATGACCAGTTGGTCGTCCCGGATCATAAGCAGCTGACGAACACTCCCAACCACTTCATCGATTAACTTCAGATTGCCGGCAAATTCTGCCTTTAATTCCTTAAGTAGTCTGGAATCGATGTCCACCAAGCGCACACCCTGGAGCCTTTTGTTAAAAAAGTTAGTTAAAGCGGTGATTTGCCTGTCCTCGATACCCTTTGGCAAAGTGATGGTTTGATTATTGACGGCGCCATCGCTGAAGACGACGATAATGCTGGCACTGGCCTCTGTCAAGGGTATAATATCGATATGCCTGATATGCTGAACGGTGTCCCAGGGTTCTGCTATGAGGGTGATATAATTGGTCACCGAAGCCAGCAGTTTAGCAAGTTGACGGGAATATCCCGCGACTTTGGCAAAATTTAGGGCTGATACCAGGGCTTCTAACTCTGATACCTCTCCAGGGTCAAACTGAAATTCCTCCATCAGCGAGTTGACGTAGAACCTGTAGCCTCGATGGGAGGGAATTCTTCCCGCAGAGGTATGGGGCTGTTCCAAGTAACCCATCTCCTCCAGATCCGCCATTTCATTGCGGATGGTGGCGGGGCTCAGGCCGATACTGTGGCGCTTGACCAGAGTCCGAGAACCCACTGGCTCGGCAGAGAAAATATAGTCCTGAATTATGGCATTGAGAATCAGGCGCTTCCTCTCGTCCAACATGTCGCCCCCTTTTTCTGTTGTTAGCACTCTAAACAACCGAGTGCTAATTCCCCATAAAAAAAATACCATTTGGTATTTATTTTGTCAACTGTAAAGCATGCCGTAGGCTGTTTATATTCCCCCAGGTCAAGACAAAGGGGATTTTTATTAAGAAAAACCTAGTGTTTATGAGAAAAATGTCTTGGACCACTTCAATCTTGCCTAAATTCGCCGCTTTGAGGGCAATTTCCCTCCCCGGTCCCCTAACTACTATGCCATGCTGGTAATCAAGACCTATGGTGGCGAAGGGTTCCGAGGGCAAAATTAACTTGGTGAGACTGGAGTCCACCAAGTTAGCACCCACCAACACTATTATTATTAGTAAAGTTGCTCCCAGGAAGAGTGCGTTTTTTTCCCGCTCCAAGACCTTATCTTCCCCCTCTAATATAATCCACCAGCACATCGGCAAAGAGTTGAGCGCCGAAAACTGCTTCTTCCATGGTATTCCAGTGCCCCCCCACTTCCACCAGGACGGCCCCCTGGTGCAAATCCTGATGGTATGTCGCTCTTGCCTTGGTTATTATTCCCCTGGAGAGCCCGGGATATTTATTTTCCAGCATATTATGCAAATCGTTGGCTACCATAAAGTTTTTTTGCCATTCTTGATGCTCAGTGCTGATGACAAAGGCAATCTTACCTGCCTCTTGCCCTTGAACTGTCGAGGTGGTGATTGCCCGCCCCTGGGCGGAAGTTGCGCCTATCCCGTCCCTGTGTACATCCATAAGCAGTGCGATATTCGATTCCTGGGACAGCATGTCCTGAGCAGTTTTCCGGGAGGCAGTATAGGAATGATTATATATCCGGTCATGGTACTCCTCGCTGTGTACAACGTCGATGCCATTGGCCGTAAGAATTTGTTCTATTTCTTTGCCCAGTCTCACCACAGTTTGGGAAAAATCTTCCGACCTCGCCTCTCCGCTGCTGGGCACAAATGCCTCGCTGGCATGGCTATGATAAATCCCCACTGCAGAGGTATGGCGAGGGGGGTCAGGAATTACAGGTAGCGGACTAGGGGTGACCGGTACTGTCACTGCCCAATCCGTTGGCTTGATGCTGGCCACTGCCGGCAGTTGCAGGCCCAGAATTCGCCAGGGTTCAAGCTTTAAGATGGCGCTATCGTCATCGATATCCTCGTGAAATACAGCTGGCGCTCCCCAGCTAATAAAGTAGTAGGGATTTAGGGTAAGGTGCTCAGCAACAATGGGGGAGAGCCAGCTGCTGAGAAAAAAAAAGACTAGCAACAAGAGAGTCCCCAGTACTGGACCGGAGTATGCTGATGCTTTTTTGTGCAACTTAATCACCCCCTTACATCCTATGCCGGGGGGCGCCTGTTTAATGATAAAAAATCAAGGGAAACCCTTGATTTTTAGTGTAGATATTCCTTGGCCACCCGGGGATGTAGAGCGGCATTGAGGGCATTGGCCAAGAGGGAAGAAACGTCTGCCAGCAGTCGATCTACTTCTTTGGGAGTGACCATCATTACTCCTACTTCGGATTTGAGCACCTCCTGAATCAGCTTGTGTTTCTCTTCCTTGTCAAAGTTATTGAGTAAGGTCAATATTTGGGTGACATTATCACTGACCTGGGCCTCCTTGCGAAAGGCGGAAATCAATAACTCAATGACATCATTGGTCAAGGTAGCGGCATCCACCACTGTTGGAATGCCAATGGCAATGACGGGAATGCCCAGGGTTTCCCGGGTTATCCCTTGGCGACGGTTTCCCACTCCAGAACCAGGGTAAATACCAGTATCCGAGATCTGAATAGTGGTATTTAACCTATGCATGCTTCTAGCGGCCAGGGCGTCAATGGCTATTACCATATCCGGCTTTAACCTCTGTACTATGCCGTAGATTATTTCGCTGGTCTCAATGCCGGTCAAACCCAATACCCCAGGGGCAATGGCGCACACATTTCTAAAGCCGGGACCTAATTTTTCCGGATGCAGCGCCTTGAGATGGCGAGTTACATAGAGATCCTCCACCACGCTGGGACCCAATGAATCGGGAGTGACATTCCAATTTCCCAAGCCCACCACCAGCACCGCTGCGTCTTCTCCCAAAGTTAGAATGGTCTGTAATTGTTCACAGAGGATGCCCACCAGCCGATCTTCCAATTCAGTATTCTTATCCTTTAGGCCAACGGCTTCAACTGTAATGTACTTCCCCTGGGATTTGCCCAATCGCTCAGCAGCTTGGGATGAATTGATTTCTATTATTGATATGTCGATCCCGTCATAGGATTTATACTCGCTCTTTACGCCCTCTATCTCGGGAAGTTGACTTGTTTGAAGCAAAACCTCATGAGCTTCTAAGACTAGATCGGTTTTTAGCAAGGTAATTCCTTCTTTATCAACGCAATTCCGTGGGAACAAAAATATCGATTATCCCGATGACCAGGGAAGCAATCAGGGCTCCCAGGATAGACACATTCAGGGCCGGTACAATATATTGAGTCAGATATATTACCACCGCTGCCGTGAGAAAGCCGATAATCCCTCGCCCTTGCGGCGAAACATTTTTTCCGACCAAGGCTTCGATTATATAGCCCAATACACTGATGACGACAGCCGCAATCAGTGCATTCCAAAAACCTATGAGTCCAAAGCCTGGCACGAGAAAGCCAACAAACATCAATACCAATGCAGATACTATAAACCTGACAATCCCTCGAAGCATTATTCATTCCTCCTTTGCCTATAGAGTAACCTGAACTAAGTAAAATAATTCTGCCTTCCCGACTGCCTTCCCGACTTGCTTTTCCCGTATTGCCATGTTAAAATCCTAATGTTGCTAATTTGCCTAAAGGAGGTGTTTTTATTGCCTAACGTAAACTCAGCAATTAAAAGAGCTAAAATTATCGAGACCAAGCGCGCCCGCAACGCCAGCGCCAAGTCTACCATCAAAACGTACATTCGCCGCTATGAGGCTGCCATCGCCGATGGCGATAGCCAACAAGCTGCAACTCTGTATACCAAGGTCTCCTCCCTGCTGGATAAGGCTGCCAGCAAAGGTATTATCCATAAAAACAAAGCAGCCCGGCGTAAGTCGCGACTGGCTGCAAAAGGCTAAAAAGAAATCCCGCCCATCGGTCGGGATTATTTTTTTGCCAATTTGGCGATTAGGCCTTGAAGCAAAGAGAGTCCTTGGCTCTGGCCGGTTTTAAAGAGATAATCTGCCCGGCCTATTTCTTGCAGGCTGCTGGCGCATTGTTCAAGGGTACTGCTTGCCGACTGGGCGTACAGCTTCTGAAAAGCATAGGGATGCATGGGCATCATCTTTTGAATTTCTGAGCTGCCGTAACCCTTGGCTTTTTGAAATAGTACGCGAAAAAGCAGGCGATACTGCCTTGCCAGCATGTGCAGCAAGTAGGGTTCTGCTGCCCCGCTCCGGAACAACGACTCCATTATGTTCATGGCCCGGTCATTGCGGCTCTGCACCACGGTACCTACCAAGTCAAAGATGTTGCTGGGAATGGTGCGCACCGCTAAAGCGCGAACATTGGCCACCGTAATATTGGCGTCATAATTAATGAGCTTGGCAATCTCATTAGCCAAGGCCCTCATGTCGGAACCCACAAGGTAGATCAACTCCGCCGCTGCCTCATGGCCGATTTTCCCGCCACCTTCCTCGGTCTTCTTAACCACCCAGCGTTGCAGCTCAGCTCCCTTGGGGGATTGGACTTCCCATACTTTGCACACCTTGTTAAGTAGCTTAAAATTATGCGTCCTCTTGTCTGGCCGGATCTTGGCAAAAAAAATAAGG
>DAIOXA010000014.1:7264-8694 GCA_036758185.1 Bacillota bacterium | reverse complement strand
ACACCCTGGCCGCTGAAAACATGGATTGAGTCAACAACTTGTCCAAGATATCAGACCATGACTCCAAGCGCTGGACATCCCAGGTTTCGCCAGGGGAGAATTCCCGCTTCAGCTCCTGGACTTTTGCTTCGACTAAGTATTCATCATCACCGTAGACAAAATAGTTTTTTGGCATAATCTACCTCCCCGTAAAAGTCGTAATGGTATACCTTTTCCAAGGCCAAAACCTCATGCGCACATAGCCATGGGTGTCTGTTCTGTAAGTACTCACCCCAGTTTGACTTAGCTTATCAAGAGTTTCTCTGTGGGGAAAGTCGTACTTGTTGCCCAAGCCGCAACTGATCACTGCAATATTGGGCCGGACCCTGCTCAAAAAATCCGCCTGGGTAGAGGAATTACTGCCGTGATGAGCGACCTTTAAGACTTGGTGCCGCCCCAGTCGATGCAAGTAGAGGCGCTCCCCTGCCTCTTCCAAATCTCCTGTCATGAGGAATTTTCCCCCAGGCGCTGTTAGGGAAATCAGCAGAGAGCCATCATTTTCATTAGGTAGAGGAATGCTGTGGGAATATATTTGGATATTGTCCGCCAGGGAGTAGTGGCTCCGCACCACCTGAGCTCCAGGGGCAATTTCCCGCCACGGGGAATCCATAAAGCTGGCATTCACCAAGATTTTATCCACAGGAAACCGGGCTAGCACAGCCTCGAGACCGCCGGCATGGTCATCATGGGGATGGGTTATGATCAGCGCCTGCAGTCGCCTCACCCCCAAAAATTCTAATGTGGGGACGACAGCCCGTTCCCCGGCGTGAGTATCGCCGCAATCCACCAGCACCCAGTGCCCCCAATTGCGCAGGAGAATGGCGTCACCCTGACCGACATCCAGAATCCAGACCGAGATAGTGCCTCGAGCAGCCACAGTCCAGAGGCCGCAACATCCTACACAGATAGCTAGTAGAACGGGAAAGATTTTCTTGCCCCGACCGGTAAGAAATAGCAACAATAATGCGCTGCCTCCGGCAAAAAGCACCAGGGGCAAGCCACCCATGCAAATGCTAAGGGGGGTTTCGGCCAAGAGCTTTACGAATTCTGCTACGCCCCCCAGCAGCAACCCTCCCGGTAGGGCCAGCACCCTTCCCACCTGCCCGGGTAATCCCGCCAGCAAAGAAAAGCCCGTCAGCAGAGGCATCAGGGGGACTATGACCATATTGGCCAAGGGAGACCACAGGGAAAAGCTGCCGAAGAGATAAATTGTCAGGGGCAAGGCAACGGTCTGGATAATTATGGTCATTGAGGCCGTCCGCGCGACAGGTTCGGGCAAAAAACCCAAGTGCTTTTCCAGGCGCAAGCCCACCGTCAAGCAGACAAAGGTGGCTAAGAAAGAAAAGACAAAGGCGTAATCAAAGAGCCAGAGGGGATTGTAGAGGAGCATG
>DAIOXA010000014.1:0-7254 GCA_036758185.1 Bacillota bacterium | reverse complement strand
ACCGCTGCACTCCACAACAAGGCTGGCAAGCCATGCTTTTCTCGACCGGCCAGCAAGGCGGCAGTGGCGTAGGCAGACATCAATACCGCCCGAATTAATGACGGTGAAGGCCCTACCAGGGTTAAATAGAGGAGCAAAAATGCCAAGCTAGTTATTAAGGCAACCCGCCGGGATAGACCCAGGGCTTTGAGAATCAACATAATTAAGCCCGTCAAGATGCTGATATGTAACCCCGACAGGGCCAAAATATGACCGACACCGGTCAAGTATATCGACCTGCGCAGTTCTCCGCCCAGTAGGCTGCGATCTCCAGTGGTCAACGCTAGGGCCAGGGCTGCGTTGTCGCCCTGCCCCATATTGGCCTGTATCCGCCTCCGAAAAGCGTTGCGCCATTGTTCTAATAGCCCCGGGCTGTATTCCCTGTGTTGGGTAATGCGGGGGTTATTTAGTACCCCGATTTCACCGGCGTATATCTTGCGCAGAAAATGCCAGCCCTGACCAGGGTTGCGATATTGAACCGGCGGGTACAGCCTTCCCCATAGGGTATACACCCCAGACTGATAGCTCTGAGAATAAATGAGGACGCTGGCGCCAGCCAATTCTTCAGGCGCCATTACCTTGCCGTGCCAAGTGGCATAATCCTCACCTTGAGCTACTAACCTGTGGCTCTTGACGGTATACTCCATGTCCTCACCATAAACCGGAGTAATACTATGACTCAGGCGCAACAGCGTACAGGCAAAGCCTATGCTCATAAAGAACACAAAAACGGCGAGTTTTCTCGTCTTTGTCGATAACAAAAAGAGGAAGAAAACACCGATAAATACCAAAATCAGGGGGAATTCTCCTAGAAAGTGGCCGACAATAATCCCGACAATGAGACCCGCCAGCAACCAATAAATTATCATACCTCAGCGTTGCAGGATGAGGACTTCGTCGCAGCCATCAATTTCCACTAATTTTACGCTTATCTGTTCTCGCAAGGAGGTGGGAACATTCTTGCCCACAAAGTCTGCTCGGATGGGGAGCTCGCGATGACCGCGATCCACCAAGACTGCCAGCTGAATTGAGCGGGGCCTTCCCAAATCTATGACTGCGTCCATGGCTGCCCGCACCGTCCTGCCAGTAAAGAGAACATCATCGATGAGGACGATATTCTTGCCCCCCACCGGGAAGGAAAGTTCAGTCAACCTGACAGTGGGCTGATCCTGCTTGGAGCTGAGATCATCCCTGTACAGAGTAATGTCCAACTCTCCCACTGGCACAGTCCTGCCCTCTATCTCCTTAATTCTCAAGGCTATTCGCCGGGCCAGCGGCGCTCCTCGGGTGCGGATTCCCATTAGGGCTAAATTTTCACTGCCCTGATTGCCCTCGATAATCTGATGGGAAATCCGACTGATAATCCGGGCAATGTCCCTTTCGTTGAGAATTTGACTCTTGACAATTATCGGGTACTCCTCCCTTCTTGGCTAACCCTGCCATCACCCCAAAATAATGAGCTTGGGGGACAGCAAGTTAACATAAACACGCTGGGGTTGCCTGTATCTTAATTTATAGCCTTCTTTATTGCTTGTGGGTATTGACAAAGATATATATACTATTAGGTATTACCTATTATAAGGATGGTGACAGTATGCGAAAACCGAAATTGGGGCGAGTTGCTAAAACTATTGCCCTGACCCTCAGTATTGGTCTGTTCCTCGCCCCCTGGGCGCCGGCTTATGGACAAGCTTACAAAGTCCAGTCCGGAGACAGTCTGTGGAAAATATCTCGATACTTTGGCGTTTCAGTTAACAGCATCAAGGCAGAAAATAATCTCAGCAGCGATGTCATTCGCGTCGGTCAGAACTTGAACATTCCTAAACTACACATAGTAAAAAGGGGAGACACCCTCTACCTTTTGGCCCAAAGATATGGGACAAGTATCGCAGCAATCCAAAGGGCCAACAACCTCTCGGGAACCATGATTATGGTGGGACAAAAGCTAATTATCCCCGGCGGCCAAGGCTCTACCGGCCAGAGCAGGACTGTGACTGCTCAGGAAATGGAATTGCTGGCCAGAACAGTTTTCAGTGAGGCCCGGGGAGAATCCTTCCAAGGCCAGGTCGCAGTAGCTGCCGTTGTCCTCAACAGGGTCCAGCACCCTGATTTCCCCAGCACAATCAGCGGCGTTATCTATGAGCCCTGGGCAATTACCGCCGTCAACGACGGTCAGTTTTGGCTGACTCCCAATGCGACGGCTTATGCCGCCGTCAGAAAGGCCCTGGCTGGTTCTGATCCCAGCGGAGGAGCTATCTTCTATTATAACCCCGTCACCGCCACCAACCAATGGATTCGTTCCCGACCAGTGGTGGTCAGAATTGGCAACCACGTATTCGCCCGCTGACAAGAGAGACTCCTTGGGGAGTCTTTTTAATAGGTTATCAAGTCCTTTATTGCCTCAAAAGTGGCGGGTCCGATGGTGCTAACATTGGTAACCTCTTCTATTGACGAAAAATATCCGTGCCTTTCCCGATACTGGATGATCTTAAGCGCTTTGGTCGGCCCGATATTGGGCAGTGTTTCCAAAGTTCTCAGGTCGGCGGTATTGATATTAACTAAACCTTCCTCCTCCCCACCGGACTCAACAAGGGCGGGGACATTGACCTTTTGCCCGTCCCGCAGAAAGTCGGCCAGGTTGAGGCGATTGCTATCTGCATCAGGGGTCTCGCCCCCAGCGGCCAATATTGCATCAATAATCCTGCTCTCGGCCGGGAGTTCATAGACACCAGGCCGGTTAACACAACCAGCCACATGGACAGTGACTGCCTGCTCCCCCGGTATAATTGGCGCTGGCGCCTGAAGCCCGCGAACAAAGCTGAACAACCCCAGCGAAGCTACTAGAATCCCAAGACCCGCCAGAAACACAAACTCCTTGGTCTTGAACTCCATAGGTATTCCCTCCCCTAAGACTACTGGGGAATATATTCTGCGAATTTAGATTAATTCCTGCATAACTGAATAAAAAAAGCGCATCTGCGCTTTTTATCACAGGGCATTGAGTTTTTCCAAGAGCAGATCTACATTGATGCCGTGAACCATGGCGGCCTGCGCGATGGACTCACCTGTAGCGGTGGGGCAACCAATGCAATGCATGCCAAAGCTCATAAAAATTTCGGCAGATTTAGTGTTGACTTCCAGAGCTTCCTTGATAGTCATTTCCTTGGTAAAATTCACTCTCTTCCCTCCTCGGTCATTTTTGCGCAACCAGGGTAATCCTGGACGCCTTGGCGGACCTCAGTCTACCTTGATAATTGTTCCACAAACTGACCCTTTGAAAGCCGCACTTACGCAAATAGTATAACAGGGTTGAAGACTCATAGCAACGTTCAATGATTTCAAAGCTAGATTTTTCATAATTGCCATTGCGCCCCTCATAGAGGATTATGTTAGCCCAATTTATGGGAGCTATGTACTCATTGACCCAGATGATATCCAGGTTAGGATGGCGACAGTAAAAGGTCTCCCCTGCCAGAGTGTGCTCAAACTTATAGGGGCTGTTGATGTCAAAAATTAAGAGTCCGCCCCTCTCCAGATTAGTATAGGCATGGTGAAAAAAGCGGAGGACGTCTCTAACCTTAAGGAGGTGGTTGACGCCGTCACAGGTTGAGATGATGATGTTACAGGGCAGTTGGACACCCCAAAAGTTGTTTTGCAGCCAAGTCACAGACAAGTTGGCTGCCAGGGCTTTGTTCCGAGCCATGGCCAACATCTCTACCGATTCATCAATGCCAAAAACAGCAAAACCCTTCTTGGCAAGGGCCAGCGCCACTGTGCCAGTGCCGCAACCAACATCGACGATTCTCTCAGCGCCTATTCCCCGAGCCAGCTTAGAGATAAATTCAGCCCAGCGCCAATAGGGAACGCCCTGCATCAGGGCGTCATAATGCTGGGCCAAGAGATCATACCCCCCTATTCCCGTTGCCATAGTCGCTCCAATTGATAGAATTCTCTGGCCTCCTGGACAAAGATATGCACGACAAAATCCAGATAATTCAGGAGAATCCATTCTCCTTCCTGGTGACCCTGTTTGCTAAAAGGCAAAATAGCATTTTGGGCAAGCTCTTCTTCGATGTGGTCGGCAATGGCCCTGGTATGTATTTTGTTGAGGCCGGTGGCCAAAAGGAAGTAATCTGCAAAGGAAGAGGTGGACTTAATGTTGAGAGTCACGACATCCTCAGCCTTTTTCCCTTCGGCAGCTCGGATGGCCAGTACTACAGGATCCAGGTTGTTCATCAATTCCCTCCGCTCAAATCCCGTCCCAAAATAACGGCGACGGGGTTTTCTGTGGCGCCATAGTTTCCTTGGATTAAGTCGGCATCAACCTCCAAGAGGGTGGCTATTTCCAAGGCTGCCAGCTGAAAATCAGCTTGGTAGTAGATCTGCGTCTTATCGGACTCATCAGCATTGGTCACCCTGCCAATGGGGTAGCCCTGCTGTCGCAACTGGGATGCTGTGCGGGCGGCAAAACCGGTAATGCCATTGGCGTTATATACATCGACAATTAGCGCCTCTCGGTCATACCGGGGCAAATTCTCTTTTATTTGTCGCACCGTCAATTCGACAAGACTTTGCTCGGTACTGTAGTACTTCTCTCCTTGAGCATTGACCCAGCGCCCGGGAAGGGTCAGGTAACTGAAGTCTTGCCACTGCAAAGCCTGTAAAGAATCGCGAAATCGAGCCAGTTCTCCAGCAGTCATATCGGTGCTATAGGCTTCGGAAATGGCGCCGCTATTGGTAACCAGGTAGCTTATATGTTGCATACTGAATAATTGATTAAAGATTTCCACCAATGAGGCTTTTTCTGCCCAGAACCTGGCTGAATCCATGCCAGAGTCAGCTGCGAGAATGGGGACGAGACTGGTAGCGCTAATCCTGTTGAGACCCGGGGCAAAGACATAATCGGTTTCGTCGTGGTGGACTTGAAAACCCTGGCTGAGTTCAATCTTTACTTCGGTGATGTTGTCAAGAATTTCTGCTACAGCCAGCACATCATAGACTACATATTGATGTATCGGCAATTCTCCTGCCAAGAGGCCGTTAAGCGCTCTTACCCCCTGTTCGGTTCCCTGCTGAGCAAAGATGCTGGCCAGGGACTCTTTCTGATTGCCACCATTCACCAAGGTTTGCGGATGTATGCTGAGGACATGCACCGGCTCATTGCCAGAGGGAATGCTGAGGAGGTGACCATTTCTTCCAAAGCGCCCACCAACAATAGCTGAACTCGGCCGGATTCGGGCCTCCAAAGGGTGGGAGAGTCAGAGCCGCGCAGGGTATTAAAAATTACGGCGTACCTTATGCAGGCAAAGAGCATGATTATAAAAAGCACTACTGTGACCAGGACGGCGATCCTTTTATAGTTTACCCTCTTCTGCCTCCGAAACCTATAGGATCTGGACGTATAGCTCATTTTCCATCATCCCCTTGCCAATTATTTACTACCTTCAACAAGACTTAAGCTTTTTCCTCCTTGTACAAGCCAGATTTCTTAATAAATTCCTCAACGGCATCGGGAACCAAGTACCTTATGCTCTTGCCCTGGTACACCCGTTGTCGGACTAAGCTAGAGGAAATCTCCAGCATCGGCGCTTCAGTTATAATTAGCTTGGCGCCCTGGGCTCTCAAATTTTGGACAAGATTAGGCATAATGGGCTGCCGAGGAAATACCACCAAAGTACAGAGCTGAATAATCTCCCGGGGTTCTCGCCAGGATCCCAAGGAATTCAAGGCATCACTGCCCAGGACAAAATAGAGGTCGTCTCTCATTACACCTTGGGCGCGATGGCGCCGGAGGGTGTCCACAGTATAATTATAAGACTGAGAGCAGAGTTCAGTTTTATCGATAGTTAAGCGGGGGTTGTCGAAAAGGGCCAATTTTAGCATAGTCAGCCTGGCCTCGGGAGGGGTGTTGGGAATTTTATGGGGAGGAGTGCCGTTGGGCAGAAATCTCACTGGAGCGCCCAGGAGCTCAGTCACCCATTGACCGATGAGGAGGTGCCCCAAATGGGGGGGATCAAAACTGCCGCCAAATAATAGTACGCTACTATTCATATGAAAACTCCCTATCGGCGATGACCACAGTGTCACCGGGTTTAATGCCCTCACTTTTAAGCAGTTCAAATACTCCCATTTTCTTGGCTACACGATAGAAGTTGGCCAGCGACTCATCGTTATTAAAGTCAGTCTTGGCGGCGAGAATGTCCACCCTGCGCCCCGACAAGTAGAATACATCCCCTTCCCTGCTGATGACGATGCCTTGCACCGGCGCCAGCTCTATTTCTTGGTAAAGGTCTTCAGGGGCAAAAAGGCGAGTCCGAGGCAAAATCTTTACCAGCTCAGCTAAGCGCAGGACCAGGGCTTTTGTACCTTGTGTTGTGGCAGCGGATATTTCCAGCACCTCGACATCTCCTACACCCTTTTTGAACTCTTCAATGGGTTCACGGCTCTGCAAAAGGTCTACCTTATTAAGAGCCACTATTTGCCTAAGTCCTGCTAAGCGAGGATTAAAGGCTACCAGTTCGTCATTGATCTGCCGGTAGTCCTCCAGGGGATCTCTACCCTCCACACCGGCAATATCTACCATATGGACCAAGAGGCGGGTTCTCTCGATATGGCGCAAAAAGCGATGTCCCAGCCCCTTGCCCTCATGGGCGCCTTGGATTAATCCCGGTATATCGGCGATGACAAAGGATTGCTCATTTTCCTTAAGCCAAACTACGCCCAGATTTGGGGAGAGGGTAGTAAAGGGATAGTCGCCAATTTTCGGTTTGGCGGCAGAAATAACGGAAAGCAGCGTTGACTTGCCCACGTTGGGATAACCGATTAAGCCGACATCGGCCATTAACTTAAGCTCCAGCCTAATTCTAAAGCTCTGTCCCGGCAAACCCATCTCGGCATTTTTGGGCGCCCGGTTGACGGAAGTGGCAAAGCGAGCGTTGCCCCGTCCACCCTTGCCGCCCCTGGCCAGCTCAAATTGTTGCTCCGGCGTATCTATATCCACCAGCAACCGGCCCGCTTCATCATCAAAAACAATGGTCCCCACTGGGACTTTGATGATGAGGGACTCGCCATTTTTGCCGTGGCGATTTGCTCCGGCGCCATTTACGCCGGCCTGGGCCCGGAAGACCTTATTGTATCTAAAGTTAACCAAGGTGTTGACATCGTCGCTGGCCTGGAGGGTGATGCTGCACCCATGACCGCCGTCGCCGCCATCTG